>NZ_LN650648.1:2735705-3039673 GCF_900002575.1 Romboutsia hominis
GGCTTCCAAAATATCTATTCTAGCCAACCTATAAGGATTTTAATCAGCCTACAAGTTTACTTTATACGATATTCTGTGATAATAATTTCACTCATAGTCAAGATATTTACGGTATCTCGGTAGAAACTCTCAGACCATATTTCTGAGTATATACGAGTGATGGTATGTATTCATTTATAAATAATTTCTTTAGGTTAAATCCTAATTTATCAAAATTTATTATTTATGTCAATATCTTTATATTAAATTCTTTATATATAATATTGTTTATTTCTAGAAGAATTTTTGTAAACGATATCCCATGATTATCTGCTATTTTTATGCAGTCTTCGTACTCAGGTGTTACTTTTATTAAATTCCCTTTGTAGTACCCAAGCTTTACAGATACTTTTCCATAAATAGTTTTAATTTTGCGAAATTCTCTTTTTAATATCACTCTATCATACTTAGAATATCTCACTCCAAAAGTAGATGTTTCTTTTAGTAAATGTTCGGTTATTTTTTCTAAATCATCTTCTTTGCATATAACCGATAATTTTACTGCTGGTCTATTCTTTTTCATATATATACTCTCAGTATATATATCTAGAGCTCCTTCTTGTAATATTTTATTGTATAGGTGCGAATATATCTCTGATGACATGTCGTCAATATTAGTAGTTATTTCATATACTATTTCCTGTTTTTTTTTTATACCTAGAATACTTCTTAGCATATTTGGTACTTCAAACTTCTTATATCCTATTCCATACCCTACTTTATCCACTTCAAACTCTATATCATCTACAAACCCATTACATAATGCCTTTATTATACCTGCTCCTGTTGGAGTTGTGCATTCACCCTTCACATTATTTAATTTAACTGGTACACCTTTTAATATTTCTAATGTTGCTGGTGCTGGTACTGGCATAAGTCCATGGTCGCATTTTACAAATCCTGACCCAAGAGGAACAGTACTTGCATATATCTTATCTATGCAAAGTAAATCTATTAAAATACATGAACCTACTATATCAACTATAGAATCTATTGCTCCCACTTCATGAAAATGTATTTTATCTATAGTCGTTCCATGTACTTTAGCCTCAGCTTCACCTATTACAAGAAATACTTTCTTAGCCATTTCTTTTACCTTACCACTTAAGTAACTAGAATCTATAATTTCAAATATATCTACTAAATGCCTATGTGGATTATTTTCTTTAGTTATAACATCTACATTCGTTCCAAGTATTCCACTTTCATTTTTAGGTGTAATCTTAATTTCAAATTCTTCTTTTATATTTAGTTTATTAATTTCTTCTAAGAATATTTCTTTAGGCACCCCTAAATCTAACAAACTTGATATGGTCATATCTCCTGAAATACCATTAACCAAGTCTAAATAAAGTATTCTTTCTCCCATAATACAACTCCTTAACGTTAATTGCCCTTTTTAATCTAATTTATTTATCATAGATGCCAAGTATCCTGCACCAAATCCATTGTCTATATTTACTACTGATATTCCCGATGCACAACTATTTAACATAGTTAAAAGAGCTGATAAGCCATTAAAGTTTGCACCATACCCAACTGAAGTTGGAACTGCTATAACTGGTACATCTACAAGTCCTCCTACTACACTAGGTAAAGCACCTTCCATACCAGCAACTACTACTATTACCCTTGCACTCTGTAACTCTTCTGTCCTATATAACAGTCTATGTATTCCTGCCACACCTACATCATATATTCTCCCAACATCATTACCTAAGAACTTAGCAGTATGATATACTTCATCTGCTACTGGTATATCAGAAGTTCCACCTGTAACAACTAATATTTTTCCTTTTCCCTTATTTTCTATAGGATGATTGTTTATCTTTAGGATCTTGCATGTTTTATCATATTCACAATTATCATATATAGATTTGATTTTCTCATATGTTTCTAATCTACATCTAGTACCTAATATGTTAGATCCTTTTTCATACATCTTTTCTATAATACCTATTATTTGCTCATCATTTTTACCTTCACAGTAAATTACTTCTGGGTATCCATTTCTTATTTGCCTGTGATGATCTATATTGGCATACCCTAAATCTTCATAGGGTAGCTTTTTTAACTTATCTAACGCTTCTTCTATGTCTATATTATCATTTTTAAACTCACTTAATAACTCCCTTAAGTCCATAGCTTACCCCTTTCAAATAATTTTATACTTTAAATTATATCCTTATACATATCTTTTTTCCATATTATCCCTAATAAATCTAATGCTTAAATTTTAATATTATCTAATAGATATCTTTATAATATTAAAACAAGGACTAAAATTATTATCTTAGCCCCTACTTTTATATAGATTTTATTAATCTCCTTATAGATTCATAATTTATTACCTTTAGTTTTTCAATTAAATTATTTCACAATAAAAGGAGTAACTTTCGTCACTCCTTTTATTGTAATTAGTTTTTAATTACATCATTCCTGGCATTCCAGCTCCCATTCCTGGCATTGGAGCATCATTTTCTGGAAGGTCTGCAACAGCAGCCTCAGTAGTTAAAAATACTCCAGCTATAGAAGAAGCATTTTGTAATGCACTTCTAGTAACTTTAGTTGGGTCAACTATACCAGTTTCTATCATATTTACATATCTTTCATTTAAAGCATCAAATCCGACTTCAGCATCTTCATTTATTACTTTTTGTATTATTACAGCACCTTCAAGACCTGCATTTATAGCTATTTGTCTTAATGGCTCTTCTAATGATTTTCTTATTATCTTAGCACCTAATTGTACTTCACCTTCTAGTGTCTCTATTAACTTATCTACAACTGGTATAACACTTACTAATGCAGTACCACCACCAGCAACTATACCTTCTTCTACAGCCGCTCTTGTAGCGTTAAGTGCATCTTCTATTCTTAATTTTCTTTCTTTCATTTCAACTTCTGTAGCAGCTCCAACCTTTATCACAGCTACTCCACCAGCAAGTTTAGCTAATCTTTCCATTAACTTTTCTGTATCAAATTCAGAAGTAGTTTCTTCTACTTGATGTTTTATTTGATTAACTCTATTTTCTATAGCTACCTTATCACCAAATCCATCTACGATTGTAGTACTTTCTTTAGTAACTTTTACAGAACCAGCTCTACCTAACATAGTTAAGTCAGCTTCTTTTAAGTCATATCCTAATTCGTCAGATATAACAGTTCCTCCTGTAAGTATAGCTATATCTTCAAGCATTGCTTTTCTTCTATCTCCAAATCCTGGAGCTTTAACAGCAACAACCTCAAATGTTCCTCTTAATTTATTAACTACTAATGTAGATAATGCTTCTCCATCTACATCTTCAGCTATTATTAATAACTTCTTACCTTGTTGAACGATTTGCTCAAGAACTGGTAATATGTCTTGTATATTAGATATTTTTCTATCTGTTATTAATATATATGGATCATTTAATACAGCTTCCATCTTATCTACATCTGTTACCATGTAAGCAGATACAAATCCTCTATCAAATTGCATACCTTCAACAGCATCTAATTCTGTATGCATAGTTTTAGATTCTTCAACTGTTATAACTCCATCTTTTCCTACGATTTCCATAGCTTCTGCTATTAACTTACCAACTTCTTCGTCTCCAGCAGATATAGAAGCAACTTGAGATATAGATTCTTTAGTTTCTATAGTTCTTGATTGTTTCTTTAATTCTTCAACTGCTACTTCAACAGCTTTTTGTATACCTTTTCTTAGTAATACTGGGTTAGCTCCAGCAGTTACGTTCTTTAATCCTTCTCTTATTATAGCTTGAGCAAGTACTGTTGCAGTTGTAGTACCATCTCCAGCTACATCATTAGTCTTAGTGGCAACTTCTTTAACTAATTGAGCTCCCATATTTTCAAATCTATCTTCTAACTCTATTTCCTTAGCTATTGTAACACCATCATTAGTTATAAGAGGTGCACCAAATTTCTTATCTAATATAACATTTCTTCCTTTAGGTCCTAATGTAACCTTAACTGTATCTGCTAATTTGTTAACACCATTTTCTAAAGCTTTTCTTGAATCTTGTGCAAATTTTATTTCTTTAGCCATTTCTATCCCCTCCTATTATTATTCAACTACTGCTAGTATTTCACTTTGTCTTAATATTGTGTACTCTTGCCCATCTATTTTAACTTCTGTTCCTGCATATTTTTGGAATAAAACTTTATCTCCAACTTTTAATTCCATAACTATTTCTTTTCCGTCAACTATTCCACCTGGTCCTACTTCTAAAACTTCAGCCATTTGTGGCTTTTCTTTAGCAGCTCCTGGTAAAACTATACCACTTGCAGTTTTTTCTTCTGCTTCTAACATTTTAATAACTACCCTGTCAGCTAATGGTCTTATTTTCATATTTTTCCCTCCTAAATGAATTGTAAATATGTAAAAATTCTAATATCTAAAATATATTATAAACAAAATAATTGTTATCACTCTTTAAGTTAGAGTGCTAACAATTATTATAATATATTAACTTCCCATATTTTTCAATAGTTTTTGTTAAATTTTATAATATAGGCGAGAACAACCTAGCTATTGATTCTCTAACCTTTTTACCTAATTTTCGCTTAGAAAATTCATCTAATGTTAACTCTTCACTACTATTTAAATCCTCAAAAAAATCTTTATTCATTCTTTCTACAATTTTTTTGTCATATATAAATGCATTTATTTCAAAATTAAGCATAAAACTTCTTAAATCCATATTAGCAGAGCCTGTAGATGCTATTTTATCATCTATTGTCATTATTTTAGAGTGTATAAATCCCTTTGTATATAAGTAGACTTTACCTCCTGACTTTAATATATCATCAAAGTATGAGTAAGAAGCATTGTTAACTATCTTATGATCAGCTATCTTAGGGAATACTATCCTTACATCAACTCCACTTAGCGCTGCACTTTTAAGTGCTATAAGTATACTTTCATCTGGTATAAAATAAGGAGTTTCTATATAAATACTTTTTTTAGCTTGGCAAATAGCTGAGAAATAAGCATATCGTATAGATTCCCAATCACTATCAGGTCCACTAGCTATTATTTGAACCATACTATTACCACATCTTTGAGGACTTGGGAAATATTTATCTTCTGTTATGATCTCTTTTGTTGTATAGTACCAATCTGTTAAAAATATCATTTGTAACATATACACTGAGGTTCCTTCTATTTTTATATGGGTATCTCTCCAGTATCCAAACTTTTTATTTTTACCCATATATTCATCACCTATATTTAGGCCGCCAGTGTATCCAATTTTTCCATCTATTATAGCTATCTTTCTATGATTTCTATAATTTAGCTTTCCACCTGTCAATGGAAATTTAGCTGGTAAGAATGCTACTATTTCTATTCCATTTTCCTTCATTTCATTAAAAAACTTTCTATAAAACCAAAATCTCCAACATCCTACATCGTCATATAATATTCTTATCTTTACACCCTCATTGGATTTTTTGATTAATAAATCTTTTAATTCTCTTCCTATTTCACTATCTTTTATAATGAAGTACTCTAAATGTATATGATTTTTTGCATTTTTTATGTCTTCTAGAAGATTTTTAAATTTTTGATTTCCATCAATATATACACTTACTTTATTATTCGTCGTAAATGGAAGTTTTCCTGTATTAAGTAGTAAACTTATTACCCTTTTTTTGCTATAGTCTTCTATATTTTCATTTAATAATTGATTTGTATTAATTGTACTTTGTTCTGTATTTGCAATTTCCTCTATTCGCTCTAGATTTTCAAATACCTTTTCTTCTCTTATACTACTTGCTAGCTTTTGTGTTTTAAATAATTTCCTCTTCCTCATATTTCTCCCTAATATAGCATATATAACTAAACCTATTCCTGGAAGTAATATAAAAATGAGTAACCATGTAACAGTTCTAGCAGGATCTCTATTCTCAAGTATTATTGACATAGAAATAATCGCCCCAACAATATACGATATGGTTAAGTAGCTTAAAAACAAAAAAACTCCAATACTCATAATTTCTACCTCATCTTTATCTGCCTATACCAAGCTCCCTTGCATAATAGAATAAATATTGTTGTGCAAACCCGGCTAAATTACCAAACTTATCAATAGCATAAGTTCTCATTTTAGGTAAACTCATATCTTCACTTACATAAAATTCTTGCATAACTCTTTTTACCCATACATCAACAGGGAAAGTATCATACTTTTGCATTCCAAATAAAGCTATACAGTCAGCTACCTTTGGTCCTACTCCATTGAATTTTTTTAATTCTTTTATGCAATCATCAGTGCTTAAACTTGTATATCCAGATATATTTTCATTATCTTTTATTACACTCTCAGTTGTACTTTTTATGTATTTATCTCTAAACCCAGTCTGACATGCTCTTATTTCTTCTTGCGAAGCTTTGTTTAATTCTTCTGGTGTTGGAAAAGCATAATAATCCTTACCTCTATAATTTCCAATATAAGTTCCATAATTTCTTGATAGATTTTCTATTGCTTTTTGTATCATTGGGATCCTATTATTAGAAGATATTATAAATGAAATCAACATTTCCCATCCATCTTGTTTTAATATCCTTATACCATAACCAAACTCAGATGCCTTATTTAAATGTTCATCCATGTTTTTTAAAGTATTTTTTATATCTGTGTAATTTGTTCCCAAATCAAAGTAATTATACCAAATCTCTTCAAAATCCTTTAAATTTGTATTATCTAAGTATATTTTATTGTCTTTTTCAGATACATTTATCACTCTACCTTTTGCAACTCCAGTATATGAGTTATCTGCTTCTTTATGCCATCTAAAGCATTGCCCACATTCAAATATATGCTTAGGATTAAAATCTGCTACACCTTCTAATATTACTGTATTATTTTCTTCATAAACCTTCATTTATATATACTCCTTTTTTATGATTATTCTTAATAATACTAATTTACCCATATTTTATATAAATTAAATCTTCTTATATTCTATCTATCAAATTTTTCCTAAAAATTCTAGAGTAGAATTTAAAATTTTTTTCTGATAAAATACAAAAGATATTATTTTTAGAAGGTGATTTCATATGAAAAATAGAGGAATATTTATTGCTATAGAGGGGCCTATCGGTGTTGGGAAAACTACTTTAGCAACTATACTTAATGAACATTTCGGTTATACTCTTCTTAGAGAAATTGTAGAAGAGAATCCTTTTTTATCAAAATTTTATACTGATATTAAAGAATATGCTTTACAAACAGAAGCATTTTTTCTATTTAATAGGGTAAAACAATTAGAAGATATAGAAAAAAATCAATTAAATAAGTCTCATGGAGTTGTTAGTGATTACCATATAATAAAAAATCTTATATTTGCTGGTATAACACTTGATAATAATCAATTCCATAGATATAAGCAAATGTACAATATATTTGTAAATGATTTGCCTCAACCAGATATAGTTATCTACTTAAACTCTAATACAGATGTCTTAATGAAAAGGATAGCTATGAGAGATAGAAGCTTTGAAAGACAAATGGATAGAAATTATATACATGAGCTAAGCACAGAATATAAATATTATTTTAACCCTTTATCTATAAAGCATAACTTTGTAGGTAAAGAGCCATTGATAATTGAAATAGATAATTCAAACCTAGATTTCTTAAATAAAGAAGAAGATAGACAATTTATAATAGATAAAGTAGAAAATGCAATAAAGGCATTAGAAGGAGAAACAGCATGTTTAATTTAGTAAATCAATGTAATAAGCCTCTAAATAGGGACTTATTCATAACAGTGGCAGGAAATGTTGGTGCAGGAAAATCAACTTTAACAAAGATAATTGGTGAAAAATTAAATTTTGAAACTCATTTTGAAAAGGTTGATGGAAATCCATACTTAGAGGATTTCTATAAAGATCAAAAAAAATGGGGATTCCACCTTCAGTTATATTTCTTAGCCCAAAGATTTAAACAACAAAAGGAAATAGACTGTAATGGGTTAAACAATATACAAGACAGAAGTATATATGAAGATGTAGAAATATTCGCTAGAAATTTATATGATAATGGGAAAATGACTAAAAGAGATTATATAACTTATAGGGATTTATTTAATGACATGGTTCCTCACCTTAGAAGACCTGACTTAATGATATACTTAGATGGTTCTATAGATACTATAGTTCATAGAATAGGGCTTAGGGGTCGTGAAATGGAAAAAGCCGTTGATATAGAATATTGGAAGAACCTTCACAACAGATATGAAAAATGGATAGCTGAATATGATCAGTCACCTGTGCTATATGTAAATATAGATAAGGTAGATTTAGTAAATAATCCAGAGCATGTAGATATGTTATGCCATGAAATAAAGAGAATTTTAGGAATGTAGTATAAACTACATTCCTTTTTATATGAACAATCTTTAATTCAGTATATATTTAAAGTAAACTATTTGATAATATTTTAATAATATTAGACAGTTACATTTTTCAAAAATATTAATACTATAAAAAATAATATTATTTTTATAGTATTAATATTTTAAAAGGTGAGGTGTTTTAAATGGAAGATTCTATTCAAATTATAGCAAGTAATAACTTACTTATAACTTTTTCAATTATTGCTATGACCGGTATTGTCTGCAGTAAATTAAGTGAATCATTAAAAATCCCTGATGTTGTTTTATTTTTACTAGCAGGTATTTTACTAGGACCTTATTTTCTTGAAATGATAGATCTTAGTTATTTTGAACTAGAAAAGCAACTTATCCTTACTTTCGGTTCTGCCTTCATACTTTATTTAGGTGGAAAAGAGATTAATTTAAAAATATTAAAAAATGTAAAAATAACTGTTTTTTTACTTTCTACATTAGGTGTTATTATTTCATCTATTTTAGTAAGTCAATTTATAAAATTTAACTTTCAAATTCCTTTTATTACGGCTCTACTCATAGGTTCAATAATTTCATCTACTGACCCTGCTACATTAGTACCTATTTTTAATAAAATTAAAGTTAAAGATAAGGTGTCACAAACAGTTATAAGTGAATCGGCATTTAATGATGCTACAGGGGCTATTTTGACTTCTGCAATTGTTACCATTTTACTTTCTGGTAAGTTTTCTTTGACACAAAATATATGGGATTTATCCATAATGATTATTGTAGGTTCTTTAGTTGGTTGTATTACTGGTATTGTACTTTTAAAACTAGTCAATGATAAACCTTATGGTGTTTTTAAGGACTTTGCTCCAATAATATCTATCCTTTCAGTTATTATAGCTTATGAAATTGCAACTAAATTTGGTGGAAGTGGATATATGGCTTGCTTTATAGTTGGAATAATTACGGGTAATAAAAAAAATTTCAAAATTTGGCTATCTCAAAAATCATACGATGCCGATTTTTATGTTGCTGAAACCCTCGGAACTTTATGCCGTATGGCTATATGCATTATTTTAGGTAGTCAAGTTGAATTAGTTGTATTATCAAAATATTTCCTACCATCATTATTGGTTGTTTTAGCATTTATTTTTATAATAAGACCAATCTGTATTCTAATATGTGCTCTCCCAGACAGAAAAGCAATGTGGACAAAAAAAGAATTGTTATTTATGATGTGGGTGAGAGAAACCGGAGTTATACCTGCTGCACTTTGCGGTATAATTTCTACTATGAAAATCCCTGGTTACGAAATAATCTCTTCTATCACATTTATGGCTATCCTAGTTACTTTAATAGTTCAAGGTAGTACAACTAAACTTCTAGCTAAAAAACTCGACTTATTGGAAGATACTTCTAATAATAAATCTCCTAACTTATAGTATTATTTGAGTGACTAAACTTGCTTTACTTAATAAACAATTGATGTTCACATTATAAAAGAGTGTTCATATGAACACCCTTTTATAATAATATTCCTATTAAAATAACTGCAGTAATTACTTGTAAAGTACCTACAAATAATCCATATAAAGATACTGCCTTACCTTGTTTTACTAAATCTTTTATATTTACTCTTAATCCAATAGCTGCTAATGCTATTATTTCTAATTTATTGCTTAACAGTTTACAAATATGAGATACCTCTGGAGATATAATGCTTGTAGAAAATAAAGCACATGTTATAAAGAATCCTAATACATACCAAGGAACCTTTATTTTGCCCTTTTTAGTATCTTGTATCTCTTCTTCTACTATTTCAGTATTTGATTTATTTTTTAAATGACCAAAAGTGAATACTACAACTACTAAAAGTATAACTCTTACTATTTTAAATATAGTAGCTAAATCTTTTACATGCTCACTTACCATAGCACCACTTGCAACAACTTGCCCTACTGATTGTAATGTACCACCTATTATAGCTGATGTTTTTACAAGTTCAAGATTGTATAACCAATCTGATATTAATGGAAGTAAAAACATTAAAAATATTCCTGTAACATTTACTATTGTTATAGCTATACCTTTATCCTTATCATCAGCTTCAATGACTGGAGCTGTAGCTGCTATAGCAGATGATCCACATACCGCATTACCTGCTGCCATTAGATATCTAAAATTTTCTCCAAATCCTAATTTTTTTCCTATATATAAAGCTCCTATTATAGTTATAGCCATTTGAATTACTATAAATAATATACCATTGAATCCTAATTCCATTAGAGTTGATATACTTAAAGTTGCTCCTAATAATACTATAGAATACGATAGTAAATCAGTTTCTGAGAATTTATATCCTTTATGAAATACTTTTTGATTTAAGAATAAGTTACCTACTAACATACCTAAAAATATAGATATAGTTGCTGCTCCAATTTTTGGAACTGCCTTAGCAATTAACATACTTGCTAAACCTATTAATACTGATACAACTAAACCTGGTAATATTTCTTTTACTTCTTTTATATATTGAAATTTTTTATTATTCTTTACTTCTCCTTTTGAAATATCCATTTATAATACCTTCTTTCTTTTCGTCCTCGTCTATGTTTTTAGTATACATCTATCCTATTCATAAGTAAAATAAATAATAAAAATAATAATCATTAATTTTATTAATAGCTATTTATGATATAATAATTATTAAGACAAATGAAGTTAAACTATACATTTTTTAGAATTGGAGGATTTAAATTGCTAGAAGAATTAAAGACTTTTATTTCAGTCGTAGAATTAAAAAACTTTACTAAAGCTGGTGAATACCTAAATTTATCCCAACCTAGTGTAAGCACTCATATAAAAAATTTAGAAAGTTACTTTGGTGTAGTTCTTATAAATAGATCTATAAAACAAAAACATATTTTTATAACTGAAAGTGGATATATATTGTATAAAAGAGCTAAGGAAATTTTAAATTTGGTAGACCTTACATATATGGATGTTCGAGATACTTCAAATTCGTTTAAAGGACATATAAAAATTGGTGCTAGTTTAACTATAGGAGAATATCTTCTTCCTCAATTTTTAGCTAGTTTTTCAAAGAAATACCCTGATGTAATAGTTGAAGTATTCATAGAAAATACTACTGTTATATGCAATCACCTAAAAGATCTTAATTTTGATATAGGCTTAATCGAGGGTACTTCTATATATCCTGATTTTAATCAAGATTATTTCCTAAAAGATAAAATGGTTTTAGCTACACCTTTTGAATATGAACTTAATTCTAGTAATTTTTCTTTTGATAAGCTAAAAGATCAAAGCTGGATTGCTCGTGAAGAGGGTTCTGGTACTAGAGAGTTTATGGATATGTTTTTAAATAATAATAAAATCATTCCTAAAAATATAATTACTTTTGGTAGTAACTATGCAGTAAAAGAAGCTGTTAGAAATGGTATAGGAATAACTATTATATCTGACCTTGTTACAAGCCCTGCTGTTAAAAATAATGAAATATCAGTAATAGATATAGGTGAATCTTACTATAGATGTTTTTCTTTAATTTTACCAAGAAATATAACTACGTCTAACGTAACTCAAGTATTTATTGATGAGTTGAAAGAGTATGTATCTAATATAAATAAATAGTATATTTAGTAGTTTTAAACATAATATTATACCTAAAAAAAATTTAAATACATCATTAAATGACAAATTACTACAAGTGTTCCATAGTATACTACTATTGATTAAAATTTATTAAGGGTGGTCAAATTGTGGATAGATTCAAAATTCAAATAAAATATTCATAGTTATAGGCATAGTTATATTTTCTATAATCATTTCATTTTTCGCACCTATATTTTTGTTATATTTTATAGATGAATTTTTAAGAAGTAATTGGCAATATCATTTATTCGAAGATAATAAATCTTATATTATGTTTATAATTTTGTTGGTTGAGATAACTCTTATATCAATATTTTATAAAAAGACTAGAGATTAATCTCTAGTCTTTTTGTTTATATTACATTCCTATTTCTTTAAATTCTCTACTTCCTGGCTTAACTAACTCTATATTTCCTTCTTTGCATAAGGGGCACTCATCTACATCATGAACTTGTATATCTAATTTTATAGCGCTATATATTGGCATTCCTATATCATGACTAGTTCTGTTTGCTATACAAGCAACACCTATAACTTCCCCACCTAACTTTTCTAAAGCTTCTTTAGTTTCAATTGTAGACTTACCAGTTGTTACAACATCTTCAGCTATTATTATTTTAGCACCTGGCTTAACTTCAAATCCTCTTCTTAATTCCATTACTCCGTCTTTTCTTTCAGTGAATACTGTTTCTTTATTTAATTGTCTTCCTAATTCATAAGAAACTATTACTCCCCCCATAGCAGGCCCAACTACTAAATCTATATTTAAATCTTTTATTTGCTCAACAACTGTACTTAATACCGCTTCAGCATATTGTGGATATCTTAATACTTTTGCACACTGAACGTATCTATTGCTATGCTTTCCTGATGATAATAAAAAATGTCCTTCTAATAATGCTTCACTTTTCTTTAATATTTCTATTACATCTACTTTACTCATATTTATGCCCTCCAAAATTTATGTTTATTTAATAATTCCCTTTTAATTTAATTGTACCTTTATAATATTCCTCTTATTTCATCTAAAGTCTTTATTCCTTCAGCTTCCATAAACTTTTCTATTCCATCTATTATCTCAAGCCCTATTTTAGGATTTATAAAGTTTGCTGTTCCAACTTGTATACATGTAGAGCCTGCCATTATAAATTCTATGGCATCTTTAGCGCTTGTTATTCCTCCCATTCCCATTACCGGAATATCGACATTTTTGCTTACCTCATGAACCATTCTTAGTGCTATTGGCTTTATTGCTGGTCCTGATAATCCTGCATATACATTGTCAAATACGGGCTTTCTTTTGTGTATATCTATTGCTAATGCTTTGAATGTATTTACTAAAGATACTCCATCAGCACCTTCTTCTTCACATACCTTTGCCATTCCTACTACGTCTTCTGCATTTGGTGATAATTTTATTACTAAAGGTAAGTCAGTTATACTTCTTACTTCTCTTACAACTTCTCTTGCCACTTCGTTTTTTATTCCAAAAGCCATTCCTCCAGCTTTAACATTTGGACAAGATATATTTAGCTCTATCATATCTATTGGTTGATTATTTAATAATTCAACACCTTTTATATAATCTTCTAATGTTCCACCACCAACATTAGCTATTCTTACTAAATCTAATTCTTTAAAGAACTGTAATTCATTATCTATAAATCCTTGAACTCCTGGATTTTCTAATCCAACGCTATTCATCATTCCAGATGGTGTTTCCCATACTCTCATACCAGTGTTGCCATCTCTCTTTTCTAAAGTAAGTCCTTTACTACTTACTCCTCCAAGCTTTTGTATATCATAAATTTCGTTATACTCTTTTCCGAACCCAAATGTTCCAGATGCCATTACAACAGGATTTTTAAAATCAATTTTACCGAATTTCACTCTTAGATTAGCCATTAAATATCACGTCCTCTCCCCAGAATACTGGCCCATCTTTACATGTTTTTTTATTTCCAAATTGAGTTTTACAAGTACATACTAAACATGCACCAACCCCACAAGCCATATGATTTTCTAATGATACCATTATTTTAGTACTCGTACCTTCTGTCATTTTAACTAGTTTTTCCATCATCGGTGTTGGACCACAAGTTAATATGTAATCGTATTTATTTACATCTAGTATATCTGTTACAAATGTATTTCCTGTTGCTATATAAACATCATTACAAACTTCTTCATACTTCTCTTTTAGTATAGCTTCATTTCTAAATCCTAAATATGCATCGCAGTTATCTAGGTTCTTAGCTACTAAGTATAATGGTGCTACTCCAATCCCTCCACCTACTAAAGCTATTCTACCTTCTACTTTTTCATATCCTTTTCCGTATGGCCCTTCTAGCTTTATAGTATCATTTACTTCTAATTTGCTTAATATTTCCGTTCCTTCCCCTACAACTTTGTATAAGAATGTTATTCCTTCTTCATCTATATCATGAATGCTTATAGGTCTTGAAAGTAATGGGTATTTATCCCATGCCCTTAACATATAAAACTGCCCCATTTTACCTTCAAATTTGCCTTCTACCTTCATAAGGTACATTCCTTCGCCTACATATCTATTTTCAATAACTTTATACATGTGATTCTCCCCTCATTTGTCATATGCTAATTAAAGATTTTGTACTAACTCTAATTCTCTTTCTAATACATCTACATTATTTTTTATCCCTAGTAATTTCATTATTAGAGCCATTCTTACAAACATTCCGTACTTTGCTTGTTTAAAATATACAGCTCTTTCATCATCATCTACATTAATATTTATTTCATTTACTCTTGGTAATGGATGCATTACTAGCATATCCTTTGATGCATTCACCATTTTAGCTTTATTTAGTATATAGTAGTCTTTTAGCTTTTCATACTCTTCTTGATTTTCAAATCTTTCCCTTTGAACTCTTGTCATATAAAGTATATCTAATCCTCCAATAACTTCATCTAAGTTATTAGTTTCATAGTAAGCATGACCTTGATTTTGTATTTCTTCTTTTATATATTGTGGCATCTTTAATTCATCTGGAGAAATGAATACAAACTTAGTTCCCTTGTATCTAGCCATTGCTTTTACTAAAGAGTGTACTGTTCTTCCATTTTTTAAGTCTCCACATAATCCTATAGTGTGATTTTCTAAACTTCCTTTAAGAGATTTTATTGTTAATAGATCTGTAAGTGTTTGAGTTGGATGTTGATTTCCCCCATCTCCAGCATTTATAAATGGTACTTCCGCATACTTTACTGCCTCATTAGCTGAACCTGCTATTGGATGTCTCATAGCTATCACATCTGCATAACATGATACTGTCCTTATTGTATCTCCTAGAGATTCTCCTTTTGATACAGATGATGAATTTGGCTCTGAAAAACCTACTACACTTCCGCCCAGTCTGTGCATGGCAGATTCAAAGCTTAATCTTGTTCTTGTTGATGGTTCATAAAATAAAGTTGCGAGTAATTTTCCCTCACATACACGGGAATATTTTGCTGGATTGTTTATTATATTTTGAGATAAAGATAGTATCTCGTCTATTTCTTGTATTGAAAAGTCTTCTGGTTGGACTAAATTTCTTCCTTTTAATAACATTTTATTTTTCCTCCTTGTCAGCCTCTCTGGACTGAATTTAAAAGCATTTTTATTTCTGATTGAATTCTAGCACCTTTTAATATTTATGTCAATATGTTCCATAATTATTGTTTCAACAAATATAATGACACTATTTCCTAGTTTTAAGTATTAATTTATTTTTAAAGTAATTGTAATGATGATTACTTTAAAAATAAATTAAACTGATCAGTTCCTAAAGTATAATTTAATTAATTTTTCCTATGTTATATTTTTAGTTTATTTTACTTAAAATAAATTGGTATTAGATTTCTTAATAAAGATATTTATTAGTTAGACTTCAACAGATGTATTTAAGTATATGGAAAATTTTGTTTATATAAATCAATCGTTATGCTAAACTTTTAATTAGATATAAATTAGAAAGGAGATTTTATATGATAAGCGAAAAATTATTTTCTCAACTTAATGAACAAGTTAATTTTGAATTCTACTCTTCTTATACTTACTTAGGTATGGCAGCATATGCAGAATCTATTGACCTAAGTGGTTTTGCTAACTTCTTTAGAGTTCAGGCTCAAGAAGAGTTATTCCACGCAATGAAGCTATATGATTACATATTCCAAAAAAACGGTATGGTTAAATTAGAAGAAATAGCTAAACCAGAAAATGATTATGAGAATATATTAGATGCCTTCCAAAGAGGATACAACCATGAGCAAGTTGTAACTAGTAGATTCTATGAACTTGCAGATACTGCTAACGAAGAAAGAGAACATGCTACTATAAGTTTCCTTAAGTGGTTTATAGATGAACAAGTTGAAGAAGAAAATACCTTTAATTCTCTTCTTAAAAAAGTTAGAAGATGTGAAGGAAATACAGCTGCTTTATATATGCTAGATGAAGAGCTATCAACTAGAGTTTTCACACCTCCTACTAATGCTTAAAATCTAAGTAAAAAAATATTACTGGAATTATTAATTCCAGTAATATTTTTTATCAAAATCTATTTATAAAACTCTTTTTGCTGTAACAAATGTTGATGAATAGTAAGATGAGTTTATATTCGCTGTTTCAACACTTTTACCTGGCTTAGGCGAGTGAATCATTGTTCCTCCACCTACATATATTCCAACATGACTTACATTTCCAGTCCCATTAGTTGAGAAGAATACTAAATCACCTGGTTTAAGATTAGATCTACTTACAGTTTGTCCGTATCCAGCTTGAGCACTTGACGATCTTGGTAATGATACTCCTGCTGCATTTCTATATACATAAGATGTAAGACCTGAACAGTCAAAGCTATTTGGACCTTCTGCACCCCAAACATATGGTGACCCTAACTTAGCATAAGCTAAATTAACTACAGCTTGAGCAGCTGATGTATTACTTGCTGGTGGATTGTAAGAATCATTTTTTTCTTGAGTTATCTTGTCAGCTTGTACATTGTTTTCATTTGAACTAGGTTTTTTTATTGTATTTAATTCACTATCTGTACTACTGTTTGAGTTAGCATTTTTATCAGTGTTTAAAGAATTATTTGCGTTGCTATTTGAGTTAGTATTCATGCTAGTGCTTGAAGAATTATTTGTATTATTATTTACATCATTATTATCTGTATCGTTATTGCTTACGTTAGTATCAACAGCTGCATCATTTAAATTTTGCTTATCTTGAGCAACTTGTTCTTCTATAACTGGGGCTTGATCAGAAATATAAGATGCTTTAACATACCCTTCATCTTCACCTTTTTTAACTTTCACCCATTCACCCTTGTCCTCTAAAACTTTAAGTGAACTTCCTAAATCTAACTCATCTATTATATCAGAGTCTGTATTTGCTTCTTTTCTAAAGTTTACCTTGTTTTCAGTAGTGTACCCATGAGCTTCTTTTATATCTACAAATCTTTTTGGTAACCAACCGTCTTCACCATTGTCAGATATTTTTACCCACTCACCTTGAATACCTAAAACTTTAAATTCCTCTCCAGTGTAAGCTACTTTTTTAACTTCACCTTGTTTTCTTATCTTTACAGCTACTCCATCTTTAACAGTTGCAACTTTATATGAAACATCTTTAAATTCATCTAATTTTAAAGTATTTTGTTTATCTTCTTTTTGTTCTACGTTTGCTTTTTCATCTGCATTGGCAACTGAGTTCATTGATAATGCTACAACTGATGCAAACATTGGTACTAATATTTTCCTTTTCATAATATTTCTCCTCCAAAAACTGACCATAATTTATGGTTACTTTTTACGTGAAACTTATACGGATAAAATACTAATACACAAGATTTTATAATTTTTGTAAAACTTGTAACTTTTTTGTAATCTATTGTTACTAACTATGTAGTATTATTTTATTAAGAATTATTTATTTTGAATTATTTTGAATTATTTTGAGAATTATTTAAAACTTTACAAATCTTGTATAAAAAATATTTTAATTAAATTTATTATTTTATCCAATGTATCACTTAAATATACATTTGTAACCTTTATTATATCCTAATAATGGTTTTATGTAAAGTTTTTTACAATTTTCGTCATATTTTCCTGTAGAATTTTTATACTAACAGGTATTTTTTTATGCAATTCTATACTTAACTTTAAAAATCTTTCCTTAATTTATTTATATAAATGTCTATTTTATATACATTCATCATTGTTACTTTTTCTATGTTATTTTTTAATTTTTTTTGTATTTCTTCAATTTTATTAAAAATTGTTGGGCTTTTGATATTCACATTTAAAAATATCTTTATGTTATTATTTGCATTAAATACCTCTACTTTATTGACTTTTTCTATTTCATTTATTTGCCTCAACTCATATCTTATAATTTGATGCATGACATTAGGACTTATATAAAATTTTCCTATATAACTAAATGTTGGTCTAATAATAGTTTTTTCTATTAGTTTACAATCTTTATCCTTTTTTCTAAATAATTTTTTTATAGAGTTTATACTTAATCCAGTAGCTATTTGTTTTATTTCCACACTTGGTACGGGTATTATATGATTGCCCCTTCTTCTAGACTCTCTTGCTATATCTATCTCCCTATCACTACTTATATCTCTTATATCTATTGCTTTATAATCTGTTCCTATTTCCAATCTTTTTACTATTTTATCTATCATTTTTTTTGATGTTCCTAATATTAATAGATTCTCTACTTTTTCGTTTTTTATCTTTGATTTAACCGATTGTCTATGTAATTCATCATTAAATATAGCTCTTTTTACTGCTTCCATAGTTGTCTTTGCTTGTTTCGCAGATACTCCAGCTAATATCTTATTTTTATGTATAAGAAGACCATCATCTATTATATAATCTATATCTTTTTCATATGCCAACTCTAAAGCTCTATAACTCTTACCTGTTCCACTTGAACCAATAAGTGCATAAATTCTCATAAAAACACCTCTATACCCCATAAATTTTAATTCTATATAAATTATTATTTATATTTTTAATATATCTATAATATATAATAAATAAGGCTATAGATTAATCTATAGCCTTATTTATTATATATTATAACAGAATTCTCCATTTTCTTTTAGACTTAAGAAATCTGCATAACCTATATCAAATATTCTGTTTTCTAAGTTTTCTATTTCTATCTTATTTTTAATTAAATAAGTTATAGTTCCTATATAAGATATATCACCTTGAGCAATAGCTCCATATATCATATTATCTTTATATATAAATTTCTTGTAATTATTATTATCCTTTCTAATTGCAACTTTATATGATTCATCTATAGGTTCTACCATTCCAAGGGATACTGTCGCTATTCCCATAAAGTTCATACTATTTTTTGCTGCAAAACTATCATCTATTAATCTTTCTTTTCCGTACATATTATAGGCTGAGACTAAGCCTTGTTTTACAGCTATTGGCCATATAGCATTTTTTCCTACTACATCTCCTGCCGCATATACGTCTTTTTGCGTAGTTTCACATTTGTCATTTATAACTATTCCTTTATCATAAGATATGTTAGTGTTTTTTATAAAATCCGCATTTGGTCTAACTCCTGTAGCCACAACAACCATTTCACACTCAACTAAAGTACCATCTTCTAATGATATACCCACTACATCATTATTGTCCTTTACTACGATTTCTTTTATAGATACACCTTGATATAATTTTGCTCCTTTTTTTACAAACTCATTTTCATATATTGATGCACTATACTTATCTAATTGTTTATTAAGTATAAATTGACCTGTGTTTACTAAAGATACTTCAATATTTTTGTACTCTAACAACCCAACAAGAGCATCTATTCCAACTAATCCAGCCCCTATAATGGCTACTTTATTTATTTTTTTAACTTTATCTTTTATATTATATGCATCTTCTATATTTCTTAATGGGTATACATTGTTTGCTTCTCTTAAATTCTTTATTGGCGGTATAAATGCAGATGCACCAGTAGCTATTAGAAGTTTATTATATTCTATAGCTTGATTTTCTAATATTACCTTTTTAGAATTTGTGTCTAAAGATTTAACACTTGTTCCTTTTACCCATATAATATTATTTTCTTTCATAAATTCTTCATCTACAAAGTTTATTTCCTCTACAGTTCTATGGTTAGATATAACATGATGCAACATACAACGCGAATATGTTTTATCATCCTTTGATACTATTACTATGCTACCTTCTTTATCCAATTCTCTTAATGTTTTAGCTGCACTTATCCCTGCTGCACTTGCACCTAATATAACATAATCAATACTTTTTTTACTTCTAAATATGTTTAATATTTTATCTAACATAATGATTCTCCCTTCTGTAGCTCTAGTGCTCCAGTTGGACAATTTGCTACACACTTAGGATTTTCTTCATTTATACATAAGTCACACTTTAATACAACTTGCTTTGTTTTATCGTCTACTTTTAAAACCCCGTAAGGACAAGACATTATACACATATAACATGACCCACATTTCTTTTCATCATAAGAAACTATTCCTGTCTTTTTATCTTTAACCATTGCTCCACTCATACAAGTTAGAACACATTCTGGCTCATCACAATGTCTGCATATAATTGGTACTGGTTTATTATCTTTATCTAATTCTATATGCCCTCTACTATCATTATCTATATCATCTAGATTAAGTGTATACATGTTGCTATTTTCACTGTGCTTTAACATACAAGCTAAAACACAACTTTTACATCCAGTACATAATTCTTTATTAATTATAATTCTATGCATAAGATTCCACTTCCTTTAACCCAAGTTTTTGTCTTCTATCAATTATTATTTCTTCTAATTGCTCTGCTGACGATTTTGGGTCTGGATTAACTATAACGTGGCCTCCTGTTAAATCTTTTAATTTTTCTGTAAGCACTTCTGTTACTAGTTTTCCTCCTGTTATAAATGGTGGTAATGCTAAGTGAAGTGGTAATCCTAGTGCTAAACCAAATGCCCCATCAGCTAATGCTTGCTCCTCTAGCCATTGTGGTGCTGATAGTACAAGTGGTAATTGAGGTAAATCTATACCTAATTCTGCTGCTATTTCTGTAGCAACTATTTCTAATCTTCCTATTGCTAAACATGGTCCAAAGTTTAGTACTGGTGGTATTCCTAAAGACTTACAAACTTCTTTTAAGTTATCCCCTGCTAATTCTTCTGCCCCTGGAGACATAAGCCCTACATTTTCAAGCCCTCCTGTTGAACATCCAGCAGAAAGAACTATTATATCTCTCTTAATTAATTCTTTAGTTAATTCAACTGTATTTATATCGTGTCCACCAGCAGTCATATTTGAGCATCCAACTACAGCAGCTATACCTTTAATTTTTCCTTCTGCAATTAAGTTTATTAATGGTTTCCATGAATCTCCTAAGAATGCTTTTAAGTTCTTTTCACTTACTCCTGTTAAAGATTTTTCGTATCCATGGTCACTTGGTATATCTATTTCTACTACATTTCTTCTTTCTTTATATGCTTCTAATGCTTTATTTATTAGACTTTCGCTTATAGATTCTATATTCTCTCTATCAAATGGTATATACTCTGCATTTGATTTCTTAGCTACATCATCTAAGCAAACCATCTTAACTTTATATTTATCTGCTATTGGCTCAAGTCCTGGTATTGTACAGTTAAATTCTGATAGTACCATGTCTATAGCACCTGTTGAAAGTACAGCCTCACTAGTGAAGTTATTTCCTGTATGACCCACAAATACCTCTTGGTAATGTTCTCCTCTTAACTGTAAATCTTGACCTACACAAGTACATCCAACTAATTTAAACCCTTTAGCTCCTACCGATTTTGCTAATTCTACTACATCGTTGTCTTTTAATCTATCTTGGAAATGAGAAAATACTGAATGTTGATGTCCTGTTATCATTATATTTATATAATCTTTATCTATAACATTAAATCCTACTGGAGCCATTCTTATAACTGGCTCTCCTAACATAACATCATTTAAAAGGTTAGTTAATGTAAGACCATATAAGCCTGTTGATATACCTAAATTTAAGCAATTAACCAACATATCTACTGGATCACTATTTAAGTTTGTAGATGATTTTACTATTGCATCAAAGACTTCTGACTTAGCTCCACCTGGCATTATTCCTAGCTCTTTCCATTTATCTACTCTTGGTCCATATGCTACCTTTTCAACTAATTCCATTTTCTCGTATCTTGGCTTATATAAGTCATTTAACACCTTATTGGCTATATCTATACATTTTTGATGATTATCTTTAGATTCTACTCCAAACATTTCAGCTAAATTATTTAGTGCATTTAATCCCTTTATATTCCCTTTTTTCTCTCCTAAATCCTTTAGATTTCTAGCTGTAGTTTCTACTACATGTAAATAACAAGCGGAACCTGATGCAACTGCTCTTAAAAAGTTTCTAGCTACTATGGTATCTGCATCTGCTCCACATATACCTCTTGGTGATTTTGGTGTTATTCTACATGGACCATTTGAACATAGTCTACAACACACTCCTTGAAGCCCAAATCCACATTTAATTTTTTGATCTTCTGTTCTATGGAATGATGTTTCTACATCCTTTGAAGCTATAAAGCTTTCTAACCTCTTATCAGCACTTTCACACATTCTACAAGTATTACAAGACATAATATTTCCCCCTTAATATTATTTATTAGATTTTAATTTGGATGAAAATTTAGTTAGAATTGAATTGATTTGACCTTGATGACTTGATTGATTTTTTTTTAACTATAATTTTATATTCAATATTTACCATAAAAATTTTAATCTTAAACATATTTTTTAAATTTTTCTTGTCTTAATTATAAAACTTTTTTTATATATATTTATTTTTTATAATGATTAATCTGTTCATTATATAATTAAATATTATTTTTTGTTAGTCTATACCCATTTTATTTTATATTAATCTGTCATTTTATTAATATTCTTGTAAAATTTTTTTCTTTGTTATGTTGGAATTTTTTTGTTATAATATTAATGAATACATAATAAAAAAATCAAGGGAGGATTTTGTGATGGCTTACATGATAAATGATGCTTGCATAAGCTGTGGTGCTTGTGCTGCTGAATGTCCAGTTGAATGTATATCTGCAGGAGATGACAAATACGTTATAGATGCAGATACTTGTGTTGAATGTGGTGCTTGTGCTGGAGTATGTCCAGTTGATGCTCCTCAACCAGAGTAATCTAATATACAAAAACTACCATACATATGTATGGTAGTTTTTTATTTTTATAATTCTTCTTCACTTTCTTTCATTAAGTATGATAGAGTGAATAAGCTTTCTGTTAAATTTACGTTCTCAACTATAACATCCTTTGGTACTTCTAAATCTATAGGTGCGAAGTTCCATATTCCTTTTATACCAACACTAACTAATCTATTGACTGTGTCTTGCGCTCCGTTCTTTGGTATACATAGTATAGCAATATCTATATTATGTTCCTCAACATATTTCTCTATCTCCTCTGAATCTAGTACTTCAAAGTCTCTTATTTTTAACCCTATCATTTTGGGATTTGCATCAAATAATGCTTTAACTTCAAATCCAGCTTTTCTAAATCCAGAATAGTTAGCTATTGCTTGACCTAAATTTCCTGCCCCTATTAGTATTGCATTATACTTTCTATCTAGCCCCAAAATTTTTCCGATTTCATTATGAAGTGCTTCTACATTATATCCATAACCTTGTTGGCCAAAACCACCAAAATTATTTAAATCTTGTCTTATTTGAGATGCTGTAAAACCGATAATCTCACTTAATTCCTTAGATGATATTCTATGTATATCCTTATCTAATAACTCTCCTAAGTATCTATGATATTTCGGTAATCTTCTTATAACTGCCATCGATATATTCTTAGAACCCATTTTTTTCACCTCCTGTAAATATGACATAATTATCTATATTTTTAAAACATAGTTTAATATCCTTGATTATATTATATCAAAACATTATAATTTTAGGTAGTTCAAGGAGGTATAAATTTATGATCGTTTTGTCGTGTAATAACTTAAATAAAAGTTTTGGAATAGATTCTATATTAGAAAATGTAAGTTTTACTGTTAATGAAGGTGATAAAATAGGGATAGTTGGTGTAAATGGTACGGGTAAAACTACTCTATTTAAAGTTATCTCTGGGATATATGGTTATGATAGTGGAGATATATATACGTCTAAAGATTGTGAAATAGGATACTTAGAACAACATACCAATTTCCACTCAAACAACACTATTTTAGAAGAAGTTTTAGAAGTATTTAAAGACTTAATAGAAATGGAAAACTACTTAAGAAACTTAGAGGTTAAAATAGCTGAAGAAAGTGCAAATCCTAACTCAAATAAACTTGAAAAAATAATGGACGAATACTCTCACAAATTAGAAAAGTTCTCTGATATGAATGGTTACGGATATAAATCTGAGGCAAAAGGTGTTTTAAAAGGATTAGGGTTTAGCGATGACGATATGAACAAACCTATCGACGTACTTTCTGGAGGTGAAAAAACTAGAGTACTTCTAGGTAAACTACTTCTTAGAAAACCTACCCTACTTCTATTAGACGAACCTACTAACCACCTAGATGCAGAAGCAATAGAATGGCTTGAAGTTTTCTTAAAACAATATAAAGGTACAGTAATTTTAATATCACATGATAGATATTTCCTAGACCAAGTTGTTAATAGAGTATTTGAGATACATAATAAGAGATTAAAATCTTATAATGGAAATTACTCTGATTTCGTAAAAGCTTCTATTGTAGAAAAAGAAATAGAACAAAAGAAGTATGAAGACCAGCAAAAGGAAATAAAGAAACAAGAAGAATCTATAGAAAGATTAAAAGCATATGGCAGAGAAAAGCATGTAAAAAGAGCTAGAAGTAAAGAAAAAATGCTTGCTAAAGTCGATGTGTTAGATAAGCCTGATGGTGAAAGAAAGAGAGCTAGAATAGAATTTAATCCATCTGTTACTAGTGGTAATGATGTTCTCCAATTAAGAGATATCTCTATGGGTTATGGTGAAAAAATATTATTTAAAGATATAAACCTTGATATATACAGGGGAGAAAAGGTGGCTCTTATAGGTGCTAATGGTATCGGTAAATCTACTCTATTTAAAATAATTATGAATGAGTTAACTCCTTTTTCTGGAGATGTTAAGTTTGGTACTAATGTTAATGTATCTTATTTCCACCAGGAGCAAAAAACTCTTAATTTAGAAAATACTATTATAGATGAGATATGGAATGATAATACTCACCTGACTCAAACTACTCTTAGAAGTATGCTTGGAGCCTTTTTATTTGAAGGTGAAGATGTGTTTAAAAAGATTTCAACATTAAGTGGTGGAGAAAGAGCTAGAGTTGCTATACTTAAATTAATTCTTTCAAAAGCTAATTTTCTTCTTCTTGATGAGCCTACTAACCACTTAGATATAGATTCTAAAGAAGTTCTTGAAGAAGCTTTATGTGGATATACGGGTACAGTGTTTACAATATCTCATGATAGATATTTCCTAAATACTGTTGTAGATAAAATATTAGTTTTAGATGAAACTGGTATAACTGAATACCTTGGTAACTATGACTACTATTTAGAAAAGAAAAAACAGGTTCAAGAAATGAGTAACAATGTTGAGGTTGTAGAGAAAACTAAAACACAACTAAAAGATGAAAAACGTAAAGAGAGAGAACAAAGAGAAATAGAAAAGAAAAATAGAATTAAAAGACAAAATATAGAAAAAGAAATAGAAGAAACTGAATCTGAAATAGAAGAACTGGATGTATTACTATGTCAAGAGGAAGTCTATTCTAATCCTGATAAATCAAGAGAAGTTAGTCAAAAAAAATCATCTCTTGAAGATAAATTATCTACCTTATATGAAGAGTGGGAATTATTTATGTAGAAGCCATTTACAGGCTTCTTTTTTTGTGGGTAATTCTATAAGATAATATTATAATATAAAATATTTTTAATTTAAATTTCTATTATTTATATAGTTACACACGTACTTTATTATGATATTATTTAACAAGATGATTTTAAAATTAAATAAAGGGGTGATATTTTGCAAGGATTATTTTCTTTAAGTGATGATAATAAGATGTTCTATAAGGTACTTGTATCTTTATGCATTCCAATAATAATACAACAACTTATATCAACATCAGTAAATGTAATAGATACTATGATGATAAGTAGTTTGGGCGAAACATCAGTAGCTTCTATCGGTGTTGCAAACCAGTTCTTTTTCTTATTTAGTATGTCTCTATCAGGTATTACTGGTGGTGCTGGAATATTTATTTCTCAGTTCTTTGGAAAAGGTGATACAACTAATATTCGTAAGGTAACAGGATTTACTATTATACTAGCAGTTTTACTTAGTCTAGTATTTTTTATACCAGCATTAATCATACCAACCGAAATTATTCATATATTTTCATATGACCCTGAAGTAATAAGACAATGCACAGAATACTTTAGTATAGTTGTATTTTGTTATCCTCTTATTGCTATGAGTAGTGTTTTTAGTGTAGGCTCAAGAGGAATTAGAAATCCTAAGCTAGGTATGATTTGTAGCTCAGTTGCGTTAATTGTTAATATAATTCTTAATTATGGCCTTATATTCGGTAATTTAGGGATGCCTATGTTAGGTGTTAAAGGTGCTGCACTTGCTACGGTTATAGCTAGAATAGTTGAATTTTCTTTACTAATTGGATATGTATACTTCTTTAAAAAAGATTATACTTTAAAGTTTGGTATAAAAGAATTAAAACTTATTGATAAAGAGTTTTCTTCATCATTTTTAAAAACTAGTTTTCCAATCTTCTTAAATGATACTGCATGGGCAATTGGTACAGTATTGTATTCAGTTGCGTACTCAAAAGCTGGTACTTCTGCCATAGCTGCTAGCCAAATAGCAACAAGTACAGGTAACTTCTTTATAATGACAGCTGTATGTATAGCTATAGGAGCATCTATAATGTTGGGTAATGAACTTGGTGCAGATAATATAGATAGAGCTATCTCTTATGCTAAAAAGTTCTCTGCTCTTGTATTTATTACAGGTCTAATTTTTGGAGGGTTGCTAATATTAAATATTCCTCTATTATTGAATATATTTAGTGTTACACCAAATTTAGCTCCGGATATAACTAAGATATTTATTATAATGGGTATTTTAATGGCTCTTAAATCATTTAATACATTAATAATAATAGGTGTTTTAAGAAGTGGTGGAGATACTAGATATGCCTTATTTTTAGAGCTTGGATGTATGTGGTTAGTATCAATTCCATTAACATTTATAGCAGCATTTAAAGGTGCTCCTATTTATGTATTAGTACTATTAACTTACAGTGAAGAGCTAGTTAAGTTTATTTTTGGTGTTCCAAGAGCATTATCTAAAAAATGGGCTGCAAATATAGTAAAAGAAATGAATTAATTAAAAGAATAACTCTGAGAAATTTCTCAGAGTTATTTTTTATCACATTGTACCTATAAATGCACTAAAAATATATATCACTAAAAATAATGTACTTATAATCCATAAGCCTATAGATATTTTTTTATTTTCTTCATAATAAATATATGATGCTATAAATCCAGAAACTATAGCTCCTGAACATAAAAAGTCTATTATTGATGTAGCTAATGAGCTTGCTAATATAGCATATAAATCTATTATTGATGTAAATACTAATAAAAACATAATTTGAAATATCACTGCTACAATTAATAGTACATTTGATTTTTTCATAATTTCCCCTTATAATTTACAATTTATTGTATTTACCTCTGTCCAATTTTTAGATTTGGAACAGCATTTAAACTCATATCATCTATTATTCCATTTATATAATTATAATATCCTGCACAACCTATCATAGCTGCATTATCTGTACATAAATCTACTGGTGGATATTTTATATCTATATTATTTTCTTTTCCTAATTCTGTTATTTTTTCTCTAAGTGCTGAGTTGCAAGCAACCCCTCCTGCTAAAGCAATTGTATTGTATCCTTTTTCCTTAGCTGCTTTTATTGCCTTTTGAGATAATACTTCTACAACAGCTTCTTGGAAAGATGCGCATACATCTTCTACTACTATTTCTTCTTTTTTCATCTTTTTAGCATTTAGATAATTTAATACAGCAGATTTTAATCCACTAAAACTAAAATCATAACCTTCATCTAAATAAGCTCTAGGAAAATCTATTGCATTTTTATTTCCTTGCTTAGCTAACTTATCTACTATAGGTCCTCCTGGGTATCCTAATCCCATAGCTCTCGCTATTTTGTCAAAAGCTTCTCCAGATGCATCATCTCTTGTTCTTCCAAGTATCTCATATTTTCCATAGTCCTTAACTTCTACTAAATGAGTATGTCCACCAGAAACTATTAAAGTTATAAATGGTGGCTTTAAATCCTTATGAGCTATATAGTTTGCACTAACATGCCCTTCTATATGATTTACCCCTACAAGTGGTTTATTTAAACAAAATGCTAATGATTTTGCATAAGATAATCCAACAAGTAAAGCACCAACTAAGCCTGGTCCATAAGTTACTGCTATATGATCTATATCCTTTAATTCTATTTTAGCTTCATCTAAAGCTTCTTGTAATACTCCATCTATATTTTCTATATGCTTTCTTGATGCAACCTCAGGAACTACTCCACCGAATTTTTTATGTAAATCTATTTGAGTTGAAACTATGTTTGTCAAAACTTCTCTACCATTTTTTAAAATAGCTATAGAAGTTTCATCACAACTACTCTCTACTGATAATGTTATTATATCTTTCATTACTACACCGCCTTTATATCACTCCACATAATCATGGCATCTTCTTTGTTGTTGCTATAGTATTCTTTTCTTATTCCTGCTAACTTAAATCCATACTTTTTATAAAGATTTTGAGCAACTATATTTGAAACCCTTACTTCTAAAGTCATTGATACTATATTACTTTCTCTGCAAAGCTCTACTAGTGCTTGTATTAACTTGTCTCCTATTTTTCTACCTCTATAATCTTCATGTACTGCTACATTTGTTATATGACCTTCATCAACAACAAACCATATTCCAACGTAACCAACTACTTTATCATCTATCTTAGCTACTAAGTATCTAGCAACATCATTACTTAGTTCTTTTTTAAATGCATCTTTAGACCAATAATCTTCAAAGCAGTTTCTTTCTACTTCAAAAACTCCGTCAATATCTTTGGCCGTCATTCTTTCTATAACTATATTATTTTCCATCATTTAACCTCTTCATCTTTTCATCATATTGAACTTCTGCTTGAGATTTTCTAATATATACCGGATTTATAGTATAGCAATCATGAACATTTATATTATTTTTATACTTTTCCATACCTATTACACATAAGCTACTTGCTTTATTTACATTATGAGAAGGTGCTGGTATATGTATATTTTCTATTTCCTTAATCTTATCTTCATATTTATATACAGCTTCTCCAACTAATATCCAATCTTCATTAGAGTTTGATAATTCTTCTAATAAATCATCTATCTCTACTACATCTACACCTTTTAACTCAACTAATTTTCCATCTTCATATTTATATTGTCCCATGTAAACTTGAGTTCTTTGTGCATCTAATATTGAGCATATTTTCTTATCACATAAATCCATATTTCCAGCTAATAATTCTACTGAATTAACACCTACCATTGGTATATTATTTACATGTGATATAGCCTTTGCTGTAGCCATACTTATTCTAAGTCCAGTAAATGATCCAGGTCCTTCACATATAGCTATTAGGTCTATATCATTAACATTTAAATCACTCATCTTAAGCATATTTTCTATCATAGGCATAAGTTTTTGAGAATGTGTCTTTTTTGTATTTACTATATATTCACATATTAATTTATCATCTTCTATAACAGCTATACTTGTAGCAAGCGAAGATGTATCTATTCCTAGTACCTTCATTATCTTGTCAACTCCTCAACTATCTTTTCATATTTTTCTCCCACTGGATTTAATATCATTTCTCTAGACATATCTTTGTATCTTAATTCTATATGTAAGTATTCTTCTGGAAGTATGTCTTCTATTAGATTTGCCCATTCTATTATGCATACTCCTTCTCCATTTATATACTCATCATATCCTATATCATACATTTCATCACTACTACCAATTCTGTATACATCAAAATGGTATAAAGGCATTTTTCCTTCATACTCATTTACTATTGTAAATGTTGGGCTAGTTATATAATCATCTACTTCTAGGGCCTTTGCAAGACTTTGAGTCATTGTAGTCTTTCCAGCGCCTAAATCTCCTATTAAACATATAACACTTCCTGGTGTTAGCAATTTTCCTAATTTATATCCAATTTCTTTTGTTTTATTTTCATCTTCTAAATATATTTTAATCATAAATTCATCTCCATAAATAGTTTGAAAAAATTATCAACTAGATATTATTATATTATAACCATCTGGTATTATAAAGTATTTATAAATATAATATACATTTATGGTTGACTTTTTGAAAATAGTGAACTACTATTTAATTAAGAATATAAGTTAATTGAAACCATGAAGGTTTTTAAAGGTACAGGTGTATGTACTTTTAAAAACCTTTTTTAAATTTACTCTATATTCCTAACCCTTTTTAAAATAATTATTTCCTACTGCCTGTAATATAGGCAGTTTTTTCTTTTTTGTTTAATATTTTAGTCATATTCATTATAAATAAATTTTTTTATAAAATATGTATATAATTTTTCAATATGACAATAATTAGAGTATAAGAAATATTTATTCCCCCAAACAATATATTCCTTATTCCCCTGAAGCACTTGCTAAGAAATTAGTAGGTGCTTTTTAATTTGAATACACATATACTTAAGTCAGAGATATACAAATAAATAAACAAAGTTAATAATGAATATATTCTTATATAATAAAATATTAAATTTCTAAATAAAACGAAAAAATAGAGAGATTAATTTTTATAATCTCTCTATTTTTTTATTTTATCTAAATTACATAAATTTAAATAGATATATTAAACCTACTATCCCAAGCACTATTAGCCCTATAGCAACATATCTTTCTATCTTAGTAAATTCAGGTTTGTCTGGCTCTATTTCTTTTCTTGCTTTTTTAAATACTGGAATACCTATCGCATAGATAATTAGTGATATTAATAAATATTCTAGCCCTGCTGCATATAATAACCATAATCCATATATAGTACCTATTATGGCAGTTATATATGCATAAGTACGGCTTGCAAATATTTTTTTCGGATAAGCATCCTCTTTTGAAGATATTTTATATAAGTATAAAGTTGAAGCTATATAACAAGGTAAAGCCATAACACTTGTTATACTTAACATCATATTCCAAGCATTTCCGGTAAAGTGAACACATATTAATATTATTTGCATTACAATAGTAGATGCAAGTAATGAAAATGATGGTGCTTCTTTTTTATTTTCTTTTGTAAATACTTTAGGGAATGTTCCATCTTTTGCCGCTGCATATGGTAATTCTGTTAACATAACTGTCCATATAAGCCAAGAACTTAAAATGGCTATAATTACACCAACATTCATTATTATACTACCCCATTTGCCCATTATAGTCATTAAGACTGCTGCAGTTGACGGTGGTGCCATTTTAGATACAGCCCCTTGAGGAACTACACCAAGTGGTAATAATGAAAGCATAGTGTATAGTAAAAGACAAGTTAAGAACCCTAAAAATGTAGCTTTCCCAACATCTTTTTGTGATTTAGCTCTACCAGATACAACAACCGCTCCTTCTATACCTGTAAATACCCATAAAGTTACCAGCATGGTACTCTTAACTTGAGGCAATAATCCACCTAGCGCGCTATCATGAACTGATGCAACAGTTTTTAAGCCCCAAAAATCAGTAAAGAAGAGTGAAACTTTAAATGATATAGCTAATACTAATATAAATATAGCTAATGGAACTAGTTTACCGATTGTTCCTATTACATTTAAAAATGCAGCCTGTTTAACACCTGATAAAACTGCAAAATAAATAACCCAAAGTACTATTGACCCACAAACAATAGACAACCAGTTATTCCCACCTGTAAAATATGATGGAAAGAAATAGTTAAGTGAATCCATTAATAGTACTGCATATCCTACATTGGCAAAAGAATTACATATCCAATACCCCCATGCCATTAAGAAACCTGTAAATTTACCAAATCCTAACTCACCATAAGCATATATACCAGTTGTCACATCTGGTCTGGCTGCTGCAAGCACTCTAAAAGTGTTTGCAATAAACCACATACCAAAACCAGTTATTATCCATGCAATTAGTATTGCACCGGCAGATGCATGCTGAGCCATATTTTGTGGTAGATTATAAACTCCACCACCTAGCATAGCGCTTATTACTACGCCCGCTAAAGCAACTACACCAAGCTTTTTAGTGCTATTATCTTTCGCTTCGCTACCGCTACTTTTATCGCTCATAATAGCCCTCCTAAATTTCATTAAGTTTTATGAAAATTACTAGCTTTAAGTGCATTTTGTAATTTAAACTCTTAACAAAATGTACTTAAAATAATTATTTCTGAGTACATTCTGTTAATGGCTTAAATTCCATCTCATCTAACCACTCATTAAGTGTTAATTGATTTAAACTTGAAAACCCGCTTTCAGGTACTGCATCTCTTGCTAAAGTTACATATGGAGCACAAGTTAATGCATTTCCGATTTCACCTGGTTTCATTATTGTATATGCAAATCCTACATAAGTTCTATCAAATACTACATGTGAATCTCTACCACACTCTTTAACTGACCAAGCAACTGCTTTTCTGTGTTTTTCTAAGAATTTTTTTAGATCTTCTTCATTATCATTTTTTGTCCAAAGTCCCGCATCTTCTATAAATAAATCCGCACAATTATCTCTATCATTTGATAATGAAATTGCTATAAATGACCAAACTCCGTAAGCTTCTCCTTCTTTTAAAGGTCTATTTTCTTTTGGTCTATAAGATGTAACACTCTTGTTTGCGCATATTACATGAGCTCCTGGTATTGTTGGGAAACGTCTATTTTTTTCTGTACCGAATAATTCAATACCTGCTTCTAATAAAGGTTTAGCGTCATACACTTTAAGTGGTGTTCCATCAAATTGTTCTACATCAAATAATGGTTGTTCTTTTTCATCCGCTATATTCATATGTGTTGCTAAATCATAACCCCATACTTGCCCTGCTATACCACAAAAAGATGAAGCTGTAAGCATATTTATTTGACCGACATATGCATCATTTATTTCCGCTCTATCATATGAAACTATTCCGTCTAATAAGAAGTCATCTGTTTTTTTAACTTTACCAACAGAAACTGTAAGAACTGAAACATATCCATTTCCATAAGCTCCTGGCATTCCGTATCCATCACAGTAACGATTGTATGGACTTATAGCTGTTTTATCTACCTTAGCCGCTCTTACTTTTCTTACCTTTCTGGGGCCTACCCCTATAGTTCGATTTCTCTGTTCTTCTAAATTTTTGTTCATTTTGAACACCTCCCAAAAATTATATACAGCAAATCGCTGTACATGAGTACATATACCCTTGACAAAAAAAACAAAATCAGAAAACGTTTATTTCTTTATATTTAGAAATTTACTAAAGTTCTATATACTTGTACATTATTTTAATGATTATTTATATCATACGCTTTATTAGATATAATAAATTTTTCCTTTAATAATTATAGATTTTTTCAATTTAACCTATTTTTTTGCATACATTATAATAAACCTAAAAAAATTTAATATGAATATAAAATTAATATCTATAGATATATATGATGCTCTTCTAATAAATCAATAAACTATTTCTAAAAAAATAAAACTGCTATTAAAAATGCTTTTACTAAAGGTATTTATGTTGCTATCACTACTGGCAGAGTATATGATTGTGCTAAATTATACTCTGATTAAATTGGATTAAACACTAATAATATCCTCTAATAAGGCTTTTATTGATAGAAGTGATGGGCAAGCTATTTTAAATAAATCATTAACATCTAATGAATTTAAATATTTTTTAGATACTCAAAAAAAATATAGAGTGTTTTCTTATTTAACTGCGAACTTTGGTATTGCATCAATTAATGTGCTTTCAGAAAATTATATTTATAAATTTTTAAATAATCATCTAAAAGACGATGGAAAAATCAAATTTGAAATTTTAAAAAAGATGAAATTATACATAGAAGTAATAGCAAAAATATTTATCAATGATTGAATACGCAGAATTTAGAGTTTCTATTGAGAATATAATTTATAAAGCAAAAAATTCGCTCAATATATAACATCATCAAATACTAATTCAGATGTTGCTAATATATAGAAAAATTCGTATTAAAAACATGTAACAATTAATGAAATATTACATATAAATTAGTTATAAATAGTAACCAAATATGCTTGTATGTACATGTAATTTTAAAAATAATTATATGATGAAAGCATGAGGGAAATATCTTTCCCAAGTACCTCGTACTAGTATAGTAAGTTTTAATTTTTGGAGGTATTATATGAAAAACTGGATATACTCTTTATTATCTCTTATCGCATTGATTGCTACTAATTTTTTAATCTCTAAATTATTTAATACATCATTTATAGAAATGTCATTTTTAACAGGTTTATTAATATCAATGATTATTTTTTATTTCTCTAGCGAAGGTGGATTTTTTACTTCCAAAACTGACCTACCAATTAAGCACTTATTAGAAAGTGAATCCCGTAGAAATACACATTTTTTAAGATTTTATATAAATATTCCTTTTATAGTTTCTGCGCTATATACTATAATTGCTGCTATTTTAAGTATAATTGTATACTGGGAGTATTTTTAATTAAAATTCAACTCACCAACATATTTATTAGTTTATATAACTTTTTAAATTTATCGTCATGTTTAAAATTTATAAAAATAAAGCTATCCCTCCTAAGAGATAGCTTTGTTTTTATTTCATTCTATTTAAAACTTTTTCGGTTTTTTTATACATTGGTAATGTTAGTAAAGACATTATAGTTGCTTTTAATATGTTAAATGGTGCTATTATCCATATAACAAAGCTTAATTTATTTACTATTGCTGGATTTATAGCCGCTCCCATTTCTATAACTGCTTCAATTGGCATTATGGTACTATAAAATGGTAACATTATAAAATAATTAGATAAACATCCTACTATTGTCATTACTATAATTCCTAATGAAAGACCAATTATAAGACCTTTCGTTTCTCTTTTTTTACTGTATATATATGATACCGTCCATACAAATGACCCACCTATTATAAAGTTTGCTAGCTCTCCTACTCCGCCTGTAGTAGACATTCCTGTTATAAATTGTAGCAAGTTCTTTAAGAAAGCTATCATAACACCAGCAGCAGGTCCTAAAATTATTCCTCCTAAAAGTGCTGGTAAATCCGATACATCTATTTTTAAAAAATCTGGAAACAGTAATGGTATCGGGACTGATATGAACATAAGTATATATCCGATAGCCGATAATATCCCTACCTTTACTAATGTAGATGTAGAAAACATCCTATTACTTTTAAGTGTTTGTTGCATAATTTTTACCTCCTAATTTTTATTAGGAAAAATAAAAAGCTCGAAGATCTTACCTTCGAGCCTTTATGGATATAGCAAAAAACTATAAATATGTCCTTATATATAGATATTTCCATAAATATCTTCTCTCATCCAGACTTTACTGTCGGCTTTGGAATTTCACCAAATCATGCTACTATTGTAGCTCGCGGGCTATAACCGCCGGTAGGGAATTTCACCCTGCCCCGAAGATCTTCAGAAACTATTTAATTTTCCGTATACTTTAATAATATTAAATAGTTTATTCAAAGTCAACTGGTTATTAGATATAATTTTGGGGTATAGTTTTATTTCAATTACAATATTATTATACCCATAACTATCTTCTATAAACTATTTTTCCATCTATAATAGTCATTAGTACATTACTTTGTATTTCTAGAGGACAACCATCCCATACAACTATATCTGCATCTTTTCCAACCTCTAAAGATCCAACTCTATCATCTACTCCTAAAGTTTTGGCTGGATTTATAGTTATAGCTTCTAATGCTTTTTCTTTTTCCATACCATGTTTTACTGCTATTCCAGAGCATATTGGCAAGTACTGTACTGGTATTACAGGATGATCTGTTGTTAATGAAACTTGAAGTCCTTCTTTTGCAAGTATTCCTGCTGTATCAAAAGTCAGATTTCTAAGCTCTATTTTAGATCTTTCTGATAATGATGGTCCTACTACAACAGGATATCCTTCTTCAGCTAATTCATCTGCTATAAGATGTCCTTCTGTACAATGATCTAGAGTTAACTTTATATCAAATTCTTTAGCTATTCTTATAGCTGTGAATATATCATCTGCTCTATGTGCATGAACTTTAAATGGTATTTCACCCTTTAATATAGGTATCATACATTCCATTTTCATATCATATTCTGGTTTATCATGATCTTCATGTTCTTCGTATAACTCTATTTCTTCTAAATATTCTTCAGCTTTTTTTAAATGCTCTCTTAAAAGTGCAGCTATAGCCATTCTAGTTTGAGGCATTTTTTCATCTCTACCATAACAACTCTTCGGATTTTCTCCAAATGCAATTTTTGACGCTACTGGATTTTTTAGAACCATTTTATCTATTCTTTTTCCATAAGTTTTTATAGCTATACATTCTCCACCCATCACATTAGCACTTCCAGGTGTCGTACATACTGATGTTATACCACCTTGGACTGCTTCTGTAAATGTATTATCCATTGGATTTATACCGTCTATTGGATTTAAGTGTGGTGTTATAGGGTCTGTTTCTTCATTTCCATCAGCACCCTCAAATCCCATTCCATCTTCCCATAATCCTAGATGCGTATGTGCATCTATAAATCCTGGAAATACAAATTTTCCTTCTACATCTATTATCTTTATATCCTCTTGAGAAGTTATATTACTTCCTATTTCTTTTATTTTTCCATTTTCTATAAGGATATCTCCTTTAATTATTCCATTTGTTATAGTGTTTATTACACCATTTTTTATAAGAAGCATATCTTCCCTCCTAATATAGTTTATATGTTCATAGATAAAGCTACTCTTTGTTTATCCATATCTACTCCTATAACTTTTACATCTATGATATCTCCTACTGTAACTATGTCCATAGGATCCTTTACAAAACTTTTACTCATTTGAGATTTGTGAACTAATCCGTCATTTTTTATACCTATATCAACAAATGCGCCAAAGTCTACTACGTTTCTAACTGTTCCTTTTAATACCATTCCTTCTTTAATGTCTTCTATTTTTAAGACATCTGTTCTAAGTACAGGTTTCATACCGTCTTCTCTAGGGTCCCTACCTGGTTTTTTAATTTCAGATATAATGTCTTTTAATGTTAATTCTCCAACTTCTAACTCTTCACTTAATTTTTTAAGCCCTATTTGTTCAACTTTAGCATCTATACCTTCTATATTTTTATTTCTTAAGTCATCCATTGAGTATCCTAATAATTTTAACATACTTTCACAAATCTTATAACTTTCTGGGTGAACTGAAGTATTATCTAAAGGATTCTTAGCATCTAATATTCTCATAAAACCTGCACATTGAGTGAAAGCTTGAGGCCCTAGTCTTTTTACTTTTTTAAGTTGTGCTCTAGATGTGAAATCTCCATTTTCTTCTCTATATGCTACTATATTTTTAGCTATACTATGGCTTATACCAGCAATATGCTCTAATAAAGAATATGATGCAGTATTTAAATCTACTCCAACACTATTAACTGAATCTTCAACAACTCCACCTAGAACCTGCTCTAATCTTTTTTGATTAAGGTCATGTTGGTATTGACCTACACCTATACTCTTAGGGTCTATTTTTACAAGCTCTGCTAATGGGTCTTGTAATCTTCTAGCTATTGATATAGCACCTCTTATAGATACGTTTATGTCTGGATGTTCTTCATTTGCAAGTTCTGATGCAGAATATACAGATGCTCCTGCTTCGTTTACTATTATGTATTGAACTTCTTCATCCATCTCTTTAATCATGTCTGATACTATTTTTTCTGATTCTCTTGATGCTGTTCCATTTCCTATAGATATTATATCTATGGAATATTTTCTTATTAATTCTTTTAACTCTTTTTTAGCTTCTTCTACTTTGTTTTGTGGCTGTGTAGGATAAACAGTTGTAAAATCTAATAATTTACCATTTTTATCTACAACAGCTATTTTACATCCTGTCCTAAATGCTGGGTCAAATCCCATGACTACCTTATCTTTAACAGGTGGTTGTAATAATAAACTTTTTATATTTTTACCAAATACACTTATTGCTCTTTCTTGTGCATTTTCTGTTAGTTGATTTCTTATTTCTCTTTCTATAGATGGGAATATTAATCTCTTATAAGCATCCTCTATAGATGATAATATTATTTCTTCTTTTGATTTATTCTTTTCTTTTACATATTCACTTACTATATGATTTATTACTTTATCATTGTTTATTTCTAATTTAACTTTTAAGAATCCTTCCTTTTCCCCTCTATTTACTGCTAGTACTCTGTGAGGAGCCATTGTCTTTACTGCTTCATTGTAGTCGTAGTACATATCATAAACTGATTTTTCATCTTTAGAATTTTTTGTACTAATCATACCTTCTCTTAATGCTAATTCTCTTATATATTTTCTTATCTTAGCATCTTCCGAAACTACTTCGGCAATTATATCTTTTGCTCCTTTTATAGCATCATCTTCACTATTTACGTCTTTTTCCGTATTAATGTATTTTTTAGCTTCTATACTTATATCTTCTACTTCTCCATTTAGTATAGCTAAAGCAAAATTTTCTAATCCTTTTTCTTTTGCTATAGTTGCTCTTGTTCTTTTCTTTTGTTTAAATGGAGCATAAATATCTTCTACTTCCTGAAGTGTATTTGCTTTTGCTATGTTTTTTTGTAATTCTTCAGTAAGTTTTCCTTGCTCTTCTATGATTCTTATGACATCTTCTTTTCTACTTTCTAAATTTCTTAAATATACTAGCTTATCATGAAAAGCTCTTAATACAACATCGCTCATTTCACCAGTCATTTCTTTTCTATATCTAGCTATGAAAGGAATTGTATTGCCTTCGTCTATAAGCTTGATAGTATTTTTTATTTGTTCATCTCTAAGGTTAAACTCTTTTTTTAAGATTTCATTTATTTTCATATTTGTCCTCTTCTTTCGTAGAAATTTATATGTAGCCTCAAAATAGGGCTCGAGAATAAAATTCTCAAGCCCTTATTTTACTATTTACTAGATTTATTCATTTTTAAATATTCATTTATAAATAAATCTATATTTCCATCCATTACGCTATCTACATTACCTACTTCTGCATTAGTTCTATGATCTTTAACTAACTTGTATGGTTGGAATACATATGACCTGATTTGACTTCCCCAGGTTATTTGAGAATATTTACCTTGAATGTCTTCTATCTTTTCTTTTTGCTCTAACTCCTTAAGTTCTATAAGCTTCGCCATAAGCATTCTCATTGCGGTATCTTTATTTTTATGCTGAGATCTTTCGTTTTGACATTGAACTACTACCCCTGTAGGAATATGTGTTATTCTTACAGCTGAATCTGTAGTATTTACATGCTGTCCTCCTGCTCCAGAGGCTCTGTATGTGTCTATTTTCAAATCAGCTTGGTTAATATCTATATTTATACTTTCATCTAACTCTGGTAGCACATCTATTGATGCAAATGAAGTATGTCTCTTTCCTGATGGATCGAAAGGAGATATTCTTACTATACGATGAACTCCCTTTTCACTCTTTAGGTATCCATATGCATTCATTCCTTCTATTAGAAGTGTTGCACTTTTTATACCTGCTGCTGGGTCTGATAGCATATCTAAGACTTTAACCTTATAATCCTTACCTTCTCCCCATCTAATATACATTCTTAGTAGCATTTGTGCCCAATCTTGAGCATCTAAACCACCAGTTCCTGCATTTATAGATAAAATTGCATTATTTTTATCATATTCTCCGCTAAGTAATGTTTTAATTTTAAGAGTATCTATTTCTTTTTCAAGGTTCGATATAGACTCTTCTATTTCTTTTTCTATAGATTCATCATTTTCTTCTAGTCCTAATTCTATTAAAACTTCGATTTCTTCTAATGAATCTTTTAAAGTGTTAAATTCTCCTACTGTTTCTTTTAAAACCTTATTTTCTTGAAGAACCTTCTGAGCAAGTTCATTGTCGTTCCAAAAATCTTGCTCGTTCATTTTTTTCTCGTTTTCTTCTATTTTAGCTAGTGCACCAGCAATGTCAAAGAGAAACCCTCATTTCATCTAGATTTGAAGACATTGACTCTATGCTATTTCTATAGTCTTGTAATTTTAACATTTCTGTCCTCCGAAATTATCTACCACAACATTTTTTGTATTTCTTTCCACTCCCACAAGGGCAATCATCATTTCTTCCTACTGTTTCTTCTTTTCTAACAGTTTTGTTTGATGATTCTTCATCAGTATTTGATGATAAGTGATTAACATCTATAACCTGTTTTCTTTCTACAGGCTCTTCTATAGTTATATTAAATAGGTATCTTACAGTATCTTCTTTGATATGCTTAGTCATTTCATCAAACATATCAAATCCTTCCATTTTGTATGCAACTACTGGATCTTGTTGACCTATTGCACGAAGACCTATACCTTGACGCAATTGATCCATTGCATCTATGTGATCTATCCAATGGTTATCTACTGATTGAAGTAATACTACTCTTTCAACTTCTCTCATTCTTTCAGATCCTATTCTTTCCTCTTTACCTTGATATATCTTCATTGCTATGTTATAAACCTCTTCTACTATTTGAGTAGTATTAAGTTTTTCCACATCTGGTATTTCTATACTTCCTTTTGGTAGGAATACATGATATAAGTAATCCCTAAATCCAACGAAATTAAATCCATTTTCTAAAGTATATGCAGCTACTGTGTCTTCTATTATAGATAAAATCATGCCTTGTATTTGTTCTTGTAAGTTTTCACCCTCTAATACACGTCTTCTCTCAGCGTAGATTATTTCTCTTTGCTTATTCATAACATCATCATATTGAAGTACATGTTTTCTTATACCAAAGTTTCTACCTTCAACTTTCTTTTGAGCACTTTCTATTGATTTAGTTAACATCTTATGCTCTATAGGCATATCTTCTTCAAGACCTATTTTTTCGACAACAGAAGTTATTCTCTCACTTCCGAATAATCTCATAAGGTCATCTTCTAAAGATATATAGAATCTTGAACTACCTGGGTCCCCTTGACGACCAGCACGTCCTCTTAACTGATTATCTATTCTTCTAGATTCATGTCTTTCTGTACCTATGATAGCTAAACCACCAGCTTTTAAAACTTCTTCTTGCTCTGCTTGAGTTTGCGCTTTATATTTTGCATATAATTTTACGTATTCTTCTCTAGCTGCAAATAAGTCTTCATTTCCTTCTTTTTCTATTCCCTCTAATGATGAATCTACTTTATTTATAATGTCTTCTTCGTATCCCATTTTCTTCATTTCTTTTTTAGTTAAGAAAGTAGGGTTACCTCCTAGAACTATATCCGTACCACGACCTGCCATGTTAGTTGCTATTGTTACTGCTCCTAATCTACCAGCTTGTGATATTATTTCTGCTTCTTTTTCATGGTATTTTGCATTTAATACTTCATGCTTTATTCCTCTTCTTTTTAATAGATGAGATAATAATTCTGAAGTTTCTATTGAAACTGTACCTACTAGTATAGGTTGCTTTGTTTTATGTCTTTCTATTATATCCTCAGCAACTGCATTAAATTTACCTTTCATATTTTTATATACAGAGTCTGGTAAATCTTCTCTTTGTATCCCTTTATTTGTAGGTATTTGAACAACATCCATTTTATATATTGCTTTAAATTCTTCTTCTTCAGTTTTAGCTGTACCTGTCATACCTGATAACTTGTTGTACATTCTGAAGTAATTTTGGAATGTTACAGTAGCTAATGTTTTTGATTCCCTTTGTATTCTTAAACCTTCTTTAGCTTCTATAGCTTGGTGTAATCCTTCAGAGTATCTTCTACCAAACATAAGTCTTCCTGTAAATTCATCAACTATAACTATTTCTCCATCTTTAGATACATAGTCAACATCACGCTTCATTATAACGTGCGCTTTTAATGCTTGGTTTATATGATGATATAACTCTATATGAGCTACATCAGTTATATTATCAACATTGAAGTAAATTTCTGATTTTTGTATACCTGATTCTGTTAAAGATACCGCTTTTTGTTTTTCTTCTATCTCATAGTCATCTGGCTTTAGTGTTAATACAAATGTATTTGCATCCGAATATAAGTGAGTAGATTTATCTCCAGGTCCTGATATGATAAGAGGAGTTCTTGCTTCATCGACAAGTATTGAATCGACCTCATCCACTATAGCATAGTTTAATTCTCTTTGAACCATTTGTTCTTTATGTATTACCATATTATCTTTTAAGTAATCAAACCCATACTCATTATTTGTTCCATAAGTTATGTCACATTGATATTGTTCTCTTCTAACTTCTGGAGTTTGACCGTGAACTATTACACCTACAGTCATTCCTAAAAACTCATATACTTTTCCCATTTGCTCTTTATCACGTTTTGCTAAGTAATCATTTACAGTTACTACATGTACCCCTTTTCCTGTAAGAGCGTTTAGGTATACTGGAGCTGTTGCAACCAATGTTTTACCTTCCCCTGTTTTCATCTCTGCTATTCTACCTTGATGTAGCACTATCCCACCTATAAGCTGTACTCTATAGTGTCTCATACCTAGTACTCTTTTAGATGCTTCTCTAACTACAGCAAATGCTTCTGGTAAAATACTATCTATACTTTCTCCACCATCTAGTCTTTCTCTGAATATATTAGTCATATTCTTAAGTTCTTTATCTGTCATAGGCTCGAACTTTGATTCTAAAGAGTCTATTTCATCAACTATCTTATTGAATTTTTTTAGTTCTCTTTTATCTGCCATATTGAATAAATTATCTAAAAAACCCATGTTTAGCATCTCTCCTCGCTCATTTATTGTACTATTATACATTTTACCATAAAAACAATAGATTTTATATTGTTATATTTACCATGTATTTACTTGATCTCGCTTAATATCTACAAACAAAATAAATGCCACTAACAAAGATTTTATATGTCTTTAATTAGTGGCATTATTTTTAATATATAAATACATTAATACAGATTACTCATGTTCTATCATCCCATATCCACCATTTCTACGTCTATAAACTATAGAAATATCATCAGTATCAACATTTCTGAACATATAGAAATCATGTCCTATAAGATCCATTTGTAAAACAGCTTCTTCTGCACTCATAGGCTTCATATCAAATTTCTTATGTCTTTCTATAACTATGTCTATATTTTCTTCATCCTCAGAATAATCACTATCCTCTAATAAATCATCTGTTTGATATCTTATACTCTCATTTACATGGTGTCTATCCTGCAATCTTTTTTTATATTTTCTTAATTGCGTATTTAATTTATCGTATACAACATCTATAGCAGCATATAAATTTTCTTCTATATCTTCTGCTCTTATTATTGGTCCACTTATAGGGATTATTGTTACTTCTATTTTGTGTCTAGCTTTTTTAGCACTAACAGTTACTTTAGCCTCTGTTGATGGATGAAGATAATAATCTAACTTACCTATTTTTTCTTCTATCGATGACTTTATTCCATCTGTTAGTTCTATTTGTTTTCCAGATATAATTATATTCATAAGAACATCTCCCTTCGGTTATAACGGTATAAAACTTATATTTTATACTTACATAATATATTCTATATCGACTTATACAATCCTTTATTTTTATTGTTTACTTTTATAATTTATTATATTCAAATAAAGTTATATTATTTTATTTATTAATATTTACTATTATCATGTGGATTAATGTTTTTATTACCTTTGTGGATAATGTGGATAAATTTGTTAATAACTCTTAAATACTGTATTTCTAGCTATTCATAATTCTTCAACTATCCACATATATCAATAATAGTTGTGATTAATTTGTGAATTATTGTCGTAATTTAAATTTTTGTAAAAAAAAAGCACCTCTGAAGGTACTTTTGAATATTTAGCTGACCTGGTTTTTGACCCCACACTCGCCTACTGGAGGGTTCGCTTGGGTTTGCCGCACTACTAGCTCTCTCGATTTTATATCGGTAGGTCTTACTTCTAAGCCGCACCATGATCATTAACCCAATTTTTAGTGTTAACTTACGTGGATCCCTTTGCCTGCGACTGGCTTGGACTTTCAACCACAGACCTAAATATTACTTATCTATTTTAATATTTTAGTAACTTAATGTCAATAGTAATTTTAGGTATCAATGGTTCTAGTTAAAAATGTTATCACTGTAACCCTATTTACATTATTTAACTTTAATATTTTTGATATTTCATTTACTGTTGACCCTGTTGTAAAAATATCATCCACTAATAAAATATTCTTATTTTTTAATTTGAATGATTCTTCCTTTAATTCAAATACATTCTTTAATTCTTTCTTCCTCTCTTCTTTATTCAATTTGTAAAGTCTTTTTGTATTTTCAGTTCTTACAATTATATCTAAAACATCTTTACCTAATATCTCACCTAAGTACTTAGCTATTTTCTCTGATTGATTAAAACCTCTTTTTCTTTGTCTTTTTTTATGAAGTGGAACAAACAAAATATAATCAAATTCTAAAGGCTCTAGGTCTATCCTTTCTTTCATTATAGTCGCTATATATCTACTCATATATGTCTTACTATTATACTTTAATCCAAAAACTACTTTTTTGCTAAATTCACTATATTCTATACATGATATAGCTCTATCAAAATAAAAAGATTTACATTTACAATATCTACAATTGTAAGTATCTATTTCTCCTAAAGAATCATTGATAGTTGGTTTTCCACATTTTAGGCATCCATCTAATATAAAATGTAATTCCTTAAAGCAAGATGTACATAATGAATATGTATTTGTAGTTTTTATAGGATTGTTGCAAATTATACAAGATATATTATCTGGATACAATAATTCTAAACTTGTATGAAATATTTCTCTTATTAGTTTTTGTTTATGTATTAAGAAATTATACATCTATTTAATTAACAAACCTTCTTCCTTAAATTTATTTAGCTTATAGGATAAATTTGAATGTCTATTATTAATTCTATTGTTCTTTATCATGTATTCTAAATACTTTACATCTCCTACTAGTACAACTAGTTTTTTTGCTCTAGTTACTGCTGTATATAATAAATTTCTACTTAAAAGCATTGGTGGAGCCCAGGTTATAGGTATTACAACTACTGGAAACTCACTTCCTTGACTTTTATGAATAGTAGTACAATAACTATGATCTAACTCATCTAGCTCATCATAGGTATATGATACAATTTTGACTTGATCAAATATAACGTATACTATCCTTTTATCTTTATCTATATGATATACATATCCAATATCACCATTGTATATACCTTCTCCACTATCAGTTTTATCCTCATTCTCCCATTTTCTAGTATAATTATTTTTTATTTGCATGACTTTATCGCCAACTCTAAAAATCCTTCGTTGGAAATTTTCTTCTACCTTATACTTTTCTGGTTTATTAAGATGCTTTTGAAGTTCTATATTTAAATTTGTAACTCCTAAATCTCCTTTTCTCATAGAAGATAAAACTTGTATATCTTTTAATTTATCTACATTATAAAATTTAGGTAATCTCTCACTTACTAAACCTATTATTTCATTTATTATCTCTTCATTGGTATTTTTTCTTATAAAAAAGAAATCTTTTCCTTTAGAGTTTAAATGTAATGGCTGTCCATTATTTATTTTATGAGCATTAACTACTATCATACTTTCTTGAGCTTGCCTAAATATCTCAGTTAATCTAACTACTTTTATAACGCAAGAATCTATCATATCTTTAAGTACATTTCCTGCACCTACTGATGGTAATTGGTCACTATCGCCTACTAATATAACCCTTGTTCCAGGTTTAATTGCCCTTAGTAAAGAGTACATTAGTAAAATATCAACCATAGAAACCTCATCTATTATTATTACATCTGCTTTTATTGGCTCTTCTTCATTTTTCATAAATTGAAGTTCATCACTATCTGTTGCATATCCCATTTCTAGCAATCTATGTATAGTCTTAGCCTCTTTACTTGAAGTTTCACTCATCCTCTTTGCTGCTCTTCCTGTTGGGGCAGCTAATACAACTTCTTGATTATTGTTTTCAAATATTTTTATTATGGTGTTTATAGTAGTGGTTTTTCCTGTTCCCGGACCACCAGTTATTATTACCACTCCACCTTCTATTGCTTCTTTTACAGCTAACATTTGATTGTTAGCAAGCTTTATACCTTCTTCTTTTTCTACTACTCTTATCTCTTCTTCTATATCTATATTTAAATCTTTAAATTCATGCTGAGATAATTTTATTATTTGTTTACATACTCCATTTTCCGATAAATAGTATGGTATTAAATATATTAGATGTTGATTATCTTTTTTCTCTATATGTATTTTTTGATCATATGCAAGTTCTAGTATACACTCTTTTACAAGCTCTCCTTTTACTTCTAATAATTTAATAGCTTCTTGTATAAGGATATTTTCTGGTAGGTATGTATGACCATTCCCTAATGATTGGTTTAGAGTATAGAGTATCCCTTGAGAGACTCTATCTTTTGAATTTTTTTCAATTCCTATTTTACTAGCTATATTATCTGCTATTTTGAATCCAACACCTCTTATATCTTCCGCTAATTTATATGGATTCTTGTTTATAACTTCAATAGCTTTGTTTTTATACTTTTTATATATCTTCATACAGTAGTTAGGAGTTATTCCATATGGAGAAAGTTCTATTATTATATTTCTAAGCTCTCTATTTTCTTCATAGCTTTTTACTATCTGATCTATTTTCTTTTGACCTATACCATCCACTTCACTCAGCCTATGAGGATTATTTTGAATTATATCTAATGTACTTACTCCAAACTTATCCACTATTTTTTTTGCCATTTTTTCTCCGATTCCATGTATCATACCAGAAGATAAGTATACATATATCCCCTCCAGAGATGTTGGTGTTACTGGCATAAATTTATTTACTTCAAACTGAGTTCCATAAGTTTTATGATTTGTCCATTTTCCTTCAACTTCTATGCTTTCCCCCACCGATAAAGTAGGCATACAACCAACTATGACTACTTCATTATCTGAGTTAGCCAAGTGGGCTATAGTGTACCCATTATCCTCATTTTTAAATACTATATCACTTATCATTCCTTCTAATCTTTCCATATTCATCTCCTACAACCCATAATATTTCTATCGTTCACTTAAGTTGTATTTATTATACCTTTTATACCAAAAAAATTCACCCCTTTAAATGGGGTGAATTATCTATAGTTATTTTAAATTATTGTCCTAATGCTTCTTTTCTTAATAGCTCTGCTTTATCAGTTCTTTCCCATGGTAAATCTATATCTGTTCTACCAAAATGACCATAAGCTGCTACTTGCTTGTATATAGGTCTTCTTAAGTCTAAGTCTCTTATTATTGCTCCTGGTCTTAAATCGAAGTGTTTATTTACTAATTCTACTAATTTAGATTCTTCAACTTTTCCAGTTCCAAAAGTATCTATAAATACTGATAATGGTCTAGCAACACCTATTGCATAAGCTAACTCTATTTCACATTTATCTGCTAGTCCTGCTGCTACTATATTTTTAGCTACATATCTTGCTGCATAAGCTGCTGATCTATCAACCTTTGTTGGATCTTTTCCTGAGAATGCTCCTCCACCATGTCTTGAGTATCCTCCGTAAGTATCTATTATTATTTTTCTTCCTGTAAGACCTGTATCTCCTTGTGGTCCTCCTATAACGAATCTTCCTGTTGGGTTGATGTATATTATAGTTTCTTCATCCATTAAATCTGCTGGTATAACAGCTTTAATAACATGCTCTATTAAATCTTTTCTTATTGTTTCGTTAGTAACTTCTTCTCCATGTTGAGTTGATATAAGTATAGTATGAACTCTAACAGGAGTATTTCCATCGTATTCTATTGTAACTTGAGTCTTTCCATCCGGTCTTAAGTACTCTAAAGTTTTATTTTTTCTAACTTCTGTTAATCTTCTAGATAGCTTATGAGCTAAAGATATTGGAAGTGGCATTAACTCTTCTGTTTCATTACAAGCGAAACCAAACATTATACCTTGGTCTCCTGCTCCAACCTTTTCTATTTCATCTTCAGCATTTTCACCTTCTCTATTTTCTAAGGCTTCATCAACACCCATAGCTATATCGCCTGATTGTTCATCTATTGCAGTTATTACTGCACAAGTATCACAGTCAAATCCATATTTAGCTCTGTCATACCCTATTTCTCTTACTGTTTCTCTTACTAATTTAGGAATGTCTACATATGTATTAGTACTTATTTCTCCTGCTACTAATACTAATCCTGTTGTAGTTGTTGTTTCACAAGCTACCCTTGCATGTGGATCTTTCTCTAATAATGCATCTAGTATAGAATCTGATATTTGGTCACAGATTTTATCTGGATGCCCTTCAGTTACTGATTCCGACGTAAATAAATGTCTTGCCATTTGTATCTCCTCCTTAATATAATTCATTTTATTTAGATTTGATTTCTAATCATTTATAATGATTTTCACTAAAATACAACCTAATTAAATCTTAAGAGCTAGGAGTTTAGTAATTATTTATCTAATAAAAAAACCTCTTCTTATTAAGAAGAGGTTAATTATTTCGTATATGCTAATTAACTAACCTCATCTCTCAAAACTATAAAGTCTTGTAGGATTTAGCACCTTTTCCCTAATGGGTGGTTGCTGGGCTTCACAGGGCCTGTCCCTCCGCCGCTCTTGATAAGGTAATCAAGAATTTATTAAGTTATTATTTTGTATCACTAACTTATATGTTACTACCTTTTTTATATACTGTCAATCTTTTATGCAATAATTTTTTGCTTGTCTATTCAAACTATCTTGTATCCTATTTAATAATTTTTTCATATTATATCTTATAAATCTATATAGGTCTTTTTTTATCCTATATTTCATATATTCTTGTGAAGGGGGTGTTCCTATGTATCTGGCCAAGGTCAATTATAATAAAGAAAATGTTGTTGAAATCCTTTGTTCTGTACTTAGAGACATAATAAATGATAATACAGTTGTGGTCTGTATAGGAACAGATCGGGCTATAGGTGATGCTCTTGGCCCTTTAGTTGGCACTATGCTTAAAAATAGCGACTTTAATTTCCCTGTCTACGGAACCTTAGATAATCCTATTCATGCTTTAAATATATATGAGTCTATCGAACATATAAAAAAGGCTCATCCTAACGGAAATTTTCTAGCTATTGATGCATGTCTGGGTGCAAAAAATAATATAGGAAATATCCAAGTCAGAGAAGGCCCTATTCTTCCTGGCAAGGGGGTAGGTAAAAAATTACCTCAAATAGGAAACTATTCTATTGTAGGTATTGTAGATAAGATAGATGAAAATAATAGATTTTCTTTTAATAACGTTCGACTTAGTTTTATATTAGAACTTGCCGAACTTATATCTTTATCTTTACTTCTTTCTACATGACAAATCAATATTTAATATAGCCTGTTCTTTAGATTAAATTTTTATAGGTTAGGCTATTTATCTGCTTTTTATTATTTTTAATGTTCTGCATACAAATTTTGACATATAACATATTTCAAAACAATTTTACTTGATTGTTTTATCTAATAATTTACTTACATCATATATCAATCTTAGAAAAATAAAAATAAGGCTATTTCCTTAAAGGAAATAGCCTTATTTTTATTTTTCTACAAGAGCAAACATTAACTCTCCACTACATACTAATTCTTCATTAACAAAAGCTTTTGCCAAAGCTTTTCCAATATTTCTTCTTATAGATGTCATTTCAACTTCCATAGTTAATGTATCCCCAGGTCTTACTTCTTTTTTAAATCTAACTTTATCTATACCTGCAAATACACCTAATTTTCCTCTATTCTCATCTACTGACATCATAGCTACACACCCTACTTGAGCCATAGCTTCTATTATAAGTACTCCTGGCATTATCGGGTATTCTGGGAAATGACCTTGGAAAAATGGTTCATTTACACTTACATTTTTTATACCTTTAGCTCTTTTTCCCTCTTCTAATTCTATTATCCTATCTACTAATAAAAATGGATATCTATGTGGTATTAATTCTTTTATTTGGTCTATATTTAACATTTAAGTACCCTCCTAATTATCTCCTTTTGAAGGTACCTCCTGTTTCAAGTAAATCTAAAGAACTTAAAGCAATTCCTGTACCTTTTGCAACACAAGATAAAGGTTCATCAGCCACTACAACTTTAATTCCTGTTCTATCTTCTATTCTTTTGTCTAGTCCATATAACAATGAACCTCCACCAGTCATTATTATTCCAGTATCACTTATATCTGCTGCTAATTCTGGTGGTGTTTTCTCTAGGACAGAAAGCGTTGATGCAACTATCTGCTCTGAGCATTCATTAAGAGCTTCTAGCATCTCAGTTGAATTTATAACTATGGATTCTGGTAATCCTGTAATTAAATTACGTCCACTTATTTTAATGCTCTTTTCATCTTCTCTTTTATATGCACAACCTACTTCTATTTTGATTTTTTCTGCAGTTCTTTCTCCTATAAGAAGGTTATATTGTTTTCTGATATATCTTACTATAACTTCATCAAATCTATCTCCACCCATTTTTATGGATTCACTAACTACAGCTCCTCCTAGAGATGTCACCGCAATATCTGCTGTTCCTCCACCAATGTCTATAACCATGCTTCCATTAGGTTTAGCTATATCTACTCCTGCTCCTATAGCCGCTGCTATTGGTTCTTCTATTATATATACATCTCTCGCTCCAGATTGTCTTGTAGCTTCTTCTACAGCTCTTTTTTCAACATCTGTGACCCCTGTAGGAACACATACCATTATTCTTGGCATAAAAAATCTACCAAAACCTTTTTTATCTACAGCTTTATCTATAAAATAAGTTAACATTTTTTCAGTTACATCATAATCAGAAATTACACCATCTCTTAGTGGTCTTATAGCTACTATATTACCAGGTGTCCTTCCTATCATTCTTCTAGCTTCTTCTCCTACCGCTAAGACAGATTTAGTTCTTTTATCGATTGCTACAACAGAAGGCTCTTCTAATACAATCCCTTTTCCGCTAACGTATACAAGAACATTAGCAGTACCTAAGTCTATCCCTATGTCCGCTCTAGACATGTTCTCAACTCCTTTTTGCATATTTTATATCTAAACGACTCATTGTCTAAAACACTCCTATAATACAAAATATACAAAAATACTACTTTAGTCAAGAATAATAAAAAAAATGTAGGCTTAACCTACATTTTTTTTGGAGCTCTTTTCATATTTAAGCTTTGTAGCCATTCCTCCTCTTATGTGTCTTTCAGATTTATTTTTTTCTAAAACCATCTTAACTTCTTTAGCTAGAGACGGGTTTATTTCTTCTAAACGTTCTGTTACATCTTTATGTATTGTACTTTTACTAACTCCAAATGTCTTCGCTGTTTGACGAACAGTTGTATTTTTCTCTAGTATATATTTAGCCACAACGATTGCTCGTTCCTCTATATGAGATCTCAAAGCTTTCCCTCCTCACATACTAGCCTTAATCATATATATGTGAGAAAGAAAAGAAATATAACAGACTTAACCAAATTTGATTAAGTCTGTTATATTTTATTTTATTAAACTCATTGGATCTATTGATTCTTTTCCTTTGAAGGCTTCTATATGAATATGTGGTCCCTCTGCACTCTCAACTACAGATGTATTTCCTGCTAAAGCTATTACATCTCCTTCTTTGACTGCTTGTCCGTCTTTAACTTTAATATCTTCACTTAAATTAGAATATATTACTGTTTTACCTTCACTTTCAACCTCAACTGACATACCATTAGCATCATCTTTAAAAATGTTAGTTACTTTTCCTGATAATAAACTTTTTATACTTTGTCCTTCTTTACAACTTACGTCTAAACCTTTATGCACTTCCCATAAGTTCAATGTTTCTGAGTAACTAGGTTCCTTTGCTGAATATTCTCTAATTACTTTTTCTCCTACAAATTCAAGTTTCGATGTTTTTTTAACCTCTTTATTTTTTGCTGTTTCTAAGTTTTCCTTTGATTCTGTAGAAGTTGGCACAGCTTCTTTATTTTCATTTTCTATTAGATGAACTTCATCTTCTTTTTTACTATTTTCTTTATCATTTACTATTTCATTATTTGCTGCTAGGTCGTTAACATCATTCTTTACAAACCAAACTCCTCCGACCGCAAGTAAACTAATGCATACAAATAATGCCAAATAAAATCCATCTTTTTCTAGTAGCTTTTTCATACAGCACCTCCAAATATATTTATGTATTTGTATTCTTATCTTTTATTTATATTTTTATACAATTTATACATATTTTGGATTAATTAAAAATGAATTTTATCTATTAATATATATGAAACTGACATATTTCCAAAGATTTCTCCCGTTTTTTTAATACCTTTTTTATACTTTTAAAATTCTTGCTATATTATCTGTACAAACTATTAACATTTCTATACTTAATATAAAAAAGAGCTTGATAAAAGCTCTTCTAATTAATATAAGTCTGTTATATCTGTTTCTTGATAATAATGATTTAGTATTTCATAATATCGATACCCTTCCTCTGCCATACCTTGTGCTCCCCACTGACTCATTCCAACACCATGTCCATATCCTTTTACTAAAAAATCTATATGATTCTCTCCAAATTTTAATTCAAAATTGGAGGAATTTAATTTAAATATACCTCTAATTTCTCTTCCTCTAATCTCCTTATTCCCAATTTTTATTTTATCTACAGATCCACCATCACTTCTATTTAAAATTTTTATTTGATTCTCTAGGTTAGATGGATTTAAACCTGCATTTTTATAATTACTATTTATAGCATTTATAAAATCTTTATTGCTTATCTTTAACTCAGAAGTATATTTAGGAGAGTACTCTTTATCATAAGGGCTTTCGACAGATTGTAAATATGGATATGCTTGTGCAAATACTTCTTCACAGTTTTCTGTCTTTCCTGATGATGTAGAGAAATACAGTGTAAGTATAGGTTCTCCCTTATAAGTTATTATCTGACCCTTTGTATCTCGTACTGCTTGCTGTATTTTAGGGTAATATTTATCCATCCAATCTTGTCCATTCTTTTCTTTTAATTCTTCATAATTCTTATATTCTTGGCAATGATTATAGTCAGTACATACGACTGCATTGCTATGCTGATTTGATTTTCCTTGATTTTCTTTATACATTACATAAGTTCTTGCTGCTACAGCTTGTGCTTTAAGAGCTTCAATATTAAAGTCTACAGGCATCTCTCCTGCTAAAACTCCACATAAATATTTTTCTATATCCATCTTCTCAGTCTTATTAGTTTTATGATTGTATATATTTATTAAAGGAGCTTCTTTATCAACTGTTTCATAGTTGATTATCTTTTTTTTAGGATTGCTTAATGCCGATTCTTTTTGTATAGCCTCTATCCCATCGTAAGATACTACACTTAAAAATACAGGAACTGCTATAGACAAACCAACTATACTTCCTAAAAATACTAAAGGGTTATTCATATATTTTCCTCCTTAGTTAATTACTTGTACTTAAAATATATGAATAACCCTATTTATTTATTACTATTTATTTTTAGTCTTCTATTATCTCTATGTTTCCACCTAAAGCAGTTATTTTCTTATCTATATCAACATATCCTCTTTGTACGTGATATATTTCTCCTATTTGAGTTTCTCCTTCTGCTATAAGTCCACATAATATAAGTGCTGCACCAGCCCTTAAATCTGTCGCATTAACTTTAGCACCATATAATTGGTTTACTCCATTTACTATTGCGCTCTTTCCTTCTATTTTTATGTTTGCTCCCATTCTATTAAATTCGGCAACATGCATAAATCTATTTTCAAATACAGTTTCTGTAACTACCCCAGTTCCATTAGCTATTGTAAGCATAGCCATGAATTGAGCTTGAACATCTGTTGGGAATCCTGGGTGAGGTAAAGTCTTTATATCTATTGGCTTTAACACTTCAGGTCCTATAACTCTAACTGTATTATCTTTTTCTATTATTTCACATCCAGCTTCTATTAATTTAGCTGTAACTGGTTTTAAATGTTCCATCATTACATTTTCTATTGTTATATCACCTTTTGTCATAGCTGCTGCAACCATATAAGTAGCTGCTTCTATTCTATCAGGTATTATTGTATGCTCTGCACCTTTTAATTCTTTAACACCTTTTATCTTTATAGTGTTAGTTCCTGCACCTTTTACATTAGCTCCCATTTCATTTAAGAAATTAGCTAAATCTACTATTTCTGGCTCTTCTGCAGCATTTTCTATTATAGTTGTTCCTTCAGCTAAAGCTGCTGCCATCATTATGTTTTCAGTAGCTCCTACTGATGGGAAATCTAAGTATAATTTAGTACCCACTAATTTATCAGTTGTAGCTTCTACGAATCCATGATCCATATCTACTTTTGCACCTAAATGCTTAAATCCTTTTAAATGTAAATCTATAGGTCTTGTTCCTATAGCGCATCCTCCTGGCATAGATATTTTTGTGTGGTTAAATCTAGCAAGTAATGGCCCCATTACTAAGAAAGATGCTCTCATCTTACTTACTAACTCATATGGTGCTTCACAAGTAGTTATGTTGCTTGCATCTACTGTTAAAGTGTTATCCTTATATTCTACTTTTGCTCCTAAGTGTCTTAATAAATCAGATATAACATGAACATCTTTTAAGTTAGGTACACACTTTAAAGTTGACTTACCGTTTGCTAATAACGTCGCCGCTATTATTGGTAACACTGCATTTTTAGCTCCGTCTATTTTAACACTTCCATTAAGTGGATTACTCTTTTTTACTATTATCTTTCCCATTTTTATTGTCTCTCCTCATAATTAATAATCTAATTTTATAATAGGTGTAGCAATATAAATTAATGTTTTATCTTCGTCTTCGCTATACCTCATCCCTATATTCAAATTAATATTATTTCCTAAATATTCTAAGTCATTTCCTTGTAAGATCTTACTATCTGCTGTAACAGATATAAAATTTTCCTCTTGTATTCTATCTACTTCTTGTGCATTCATATTATATAATATTTTCGTTAAAATATCATCACATTTGCTTAAATGTAACTTTTCTGAATATTCTCCAGATATACATGTATTTATATCTGCATTAATTGCAAATTTTTCTAATGTATTCTCAAGAACTGTATAAACGCCCACTATATTTTTATATACTTTATTCTGTAATATGTCAACCATTATGTGAGCCTCTTCGTCATTTTTCTTTATGAAAATTATGGAAATGCTTTCATCTTCTATTTTACCGCTTAAATGAATCTGTTTCTCATCTTTATTCCATATTTCTTCCCATGCTAAATCACTTTCTTCTAGTCCTAAATTATTAAGTATTTCTGTGCACATATCAACCATTTCTTCTTTTGATATGTTGTAATTTATAGAACCATTTGCTTTTATGTTATAAAAATTGAACTTAGCCTCTGTGTTTATAAATGTTCGTATTAATTCATTATATTCATTTTTTGATTTTGTATCCGCAAAAGATATTAGTATACCCATCATCATTAATATTAAAAATATACATATCATTTTAATTAGTTTCATGTAAAAGCCCCCATTAATTTATATATTATACTTAAATTATTAACATTTTTGGATATGATATACAAAAATAAAGCACTAAGATGACTTTAATCATCTTAGTGCTTTATTTTATTATTATGCTATATATTTATTTGCAAATTCCTTGAATTCCTCAACATTAGATCCTAAATATTCTTCAAAATTAATATTTTTTTCATCTAATAATAATCCTAAATTATATAAAAACTCTGGTATTTTATCACTAGCTATATCTCCATAAACTTCCCCAAGTTTTACGTTATCTTTTTTAGCCACACCACCTACATATAAAGTAAATGCTTCTTTTAACTCTCCATCTATTTTTTTCTTTTTACCTCCAAATCCAATTATACCTATTTGATGAGTTCCACAAGAACTTGTACATCCTGATATATGAATTCTTGGTAATTTATTTGTTGTATAGTTTTTCTTTTTGAAGTAGTCTAATATACTATGTAATAAACCTTGACTCTCTCCTATACCTATCTGACAAGTAGGGACACCTATACAACATGAAGTTTGTTCTATTGGAGTATTTCCACCCATAGTTTTTGTTAACTCTAATATATTTTTAGCTTCCTCTCCATTAAGATTTCTAAAATAAACACCTTCGCTCATAGAAAGTCTTATTTCTAAATCTTCAATTGACTCTAAAGCATTTATTAATGCTTCTAAGTCAGTTAGTTTTAGCTGTCCTCCAATTGGATGAAGATATACACTATATAACCCCTCTTGTTTTTGAGGTATTAGTCTTATATCTTGTAAATCTATTTTTGATCCTTTCTTTTTACAAGTTTTATTTTCTATATTTAAATCTAAATTTTCTCTTTCTTTTACTTCTTTTAGATGTTTTTTATAACATTTTAAGAACTCTTCTTCACCCATACTAGCTACAATATATCTTGTACGAGCTTTGTTTCTATTTTCATAGTTACCCTCAGCTATAAATAACTCTATCATAGCTTGTACATGGTATAAAACATCACTCTTTGGAACTAACTCATCATATTCCACTGCTTTTGCAGGATTCTTACCAATTCCACCTGCTATATAAAGCTTGAAAAATTCTTCTCCATTTTCTTTTACTGCTAAGAAACCTAAATCTTGTACAGTACAGTTAGCTGTATCTTCGCTACTATTTGAGAAAGATACTTTTAATTTTCTAGGTAACTTATATTTATATATGTCTTTCATTAAATATTCATTTACTTTTAAAGCATATTCTGTAACATCAAATGCTTCCCCTATTTCTACTCCTGATAATGGTGATAAGGCAACATTTCTAGGGAAGTTTCCTCCTCCACCTCTTGTATATATACCATGCTTTAATCCATCTTCCATTATGTCACAAACTTCATCTATTCCTAAGCCATGTAATTGTATAGCTTGACGAGTAGTTAAATGTACTTTATCTAGATTATATTTTTTAGCGCAATCATATATATATTTAAGCTTTTCTATATCAAGAACACCACTTGCTGTTCTAAGTCTTATCATAAATTCTTTACCACCACGATGAGCATATACACCCATTCCTCCTGATGCATGTTTGAATTCATTTACTGAAATTTCACCATTTACAAATTTATGACCTTTTTCCCTAAATTCAGGTATCTCATTTAATAATATATCTCTTAGCTCTTCCAATGTGTTTCCCTCCATTATAAAATAGGTTTTATTTAAATTGTAAATCTATGTAAGTACTTTGTAAACCCTAGCACCTATGCGATATTTTTATGGTTACTATATAATAATTTGATAGTTATTTTTATAACTATTGAATCATTATATATACATAACAAATTAATATAAGAACATGCTTTTGTTATATACTAATATTAATATTATGTAACTACAAAGAATATATATTCTAAAAAATAAAAAGTTTGATTCCCTAATGTAGACAACGACTTCATCCGTTAATTAAAGTGTCCTTTTAAAAATTTTAAACTTATTAATATATCTTGTATATGAATTTTCAATAGTCCTATATTTAATAAAAAATCTTTATATGTAAAAAAGGACTACCTTAGTAAGGTAGTCCTTTATATATCTTTTAATTTAAAATTTATTCAACTGTTACTGATTTAGCTAGATTTCTTGGCTTATCTACATCACAACCTCTTTCAACTGCAACGTAGTAAGATAATAATTGAAGTGGTAAAACTGTTAATATACTTGATAATATATCATCCACATTTGGTATATATATTACCTTATCAGCAGCTTTTTCAACTTCTTTATTCTTTTCTTGAGCTATTGCTATAACATAAGCTCCTCTAGCTCTAACTTCTTCCATATTAGATACCATTTTTTCAAATAGTTCTTCTTGAGTAGCTATAGCTATTACTGGAGTTCCTTTTTCTATTAAAGCTATTGTACCATGCTTTAACTCTCCAGCAGCAAATGCTTCAGCATGTATATAAGATATTTCTTTTATCTTTAATGCACCTTCCATAGCTAAGTTATAATCTAATCCTCTACCTAAGTAGAAAGCACTACTTGCTTCTCTTAATGTTTTAGCTACATCTTCTTTTATATAAGTTTCTTGTTCTAATGCTTTTGAAACTTTTTCTGGCATTTCTTTTAATTTTTCTATCATTTCATTGTAGAACTCTTTTGTTATAGTTCCTTTCTTTATAGCAAAGTCTAATGCTATCATGTAGAATGAAACTAATTGAGTTGTGTATGCCTTAGTTGATGCAACAGATATTTCTGGACCTGCCCATGTATAGAACACATCATCTGATTCTCTAGCTATAGAAGAACCAACAACGTTAGTTACTGATAATATTCTAGCTCCTCTTTCTTTAGCATATCTTAATGATGCTAAAGTGTCAGCAGTTTCTCCAGATTGACTTACTAATATTAATAAAGTATTTTCGTCAACAAATGGATCTCTATATCTAAATTCAGATGCTATATCAGTTATTACTGGTATCTTTGCAAACTTTTCTATAGCAAACTTTCCTACAAGACCTGCATGATATGCTGTACCACATGCAACTATATAAACTTTATTTATTTTGTCTAAGTCTTCCTTAGTCATTTTTATATCATCTAATTGGATTTCTCCATTTTCATTTAATCTTCTTATTAATGTTTCTTTAACTCCGTTTGGTTGTTCGTATATTTCTTTTAACATGAAATGCTCATATCCACCTTTAGATGCAGCTTCAACATCCCAAGTTATTTCTGTAACTTCTTTTTTAACTTCTTCTCTATTTTCATTTAATACTGTTAATTTATCTCCAACTATATGAACAAACTCTCCATTTTCTAAGAAGTATACATTTCTAGTATACTTTAGTATTGCAGGTATATCTGATGCTATAAAGTTTTCACCTTCACCAAGACCTACTACTAATGGGCTATCTTTTCTTACTGCAACTAATTCACTGTTATTATCTTTACATATAACACCTAATGCATATGCTCCTCTTAATCTTTCAGTTGCCTTATAAACAGCATCTAATAGGTTTCCTTCGTAGTATTTATCTACTAAGTGAGCTACTACTTCTGTGTCTGTTTGAGATAAGAATACTACACCTTCTGCTTGTAATTCTTCCTTTAATTCCATGTAGTTTTCTATTATACCATTGTGAACTACTGCTATTGTCTTATCCATATTGAAATGAGGATGTGAGTTTACATCTGATGGTTCTCCATGAGTTGCCCATCTAGTATGTCCTATTCCTAATCCACCTTCTATAGGATTTTTTTCTAAATCTTCAGCAAGTATTGCTAACCTTCCCTTGAACTTTCTTATTTCTAATTCATTTCCAGTGTTTACTGCAACACCAGCCGAGTCATATCCTCTATACTCTAATTTTGAAAGTCCTTCTACTAATACTTCTGTTGCTTGTCTGTGTCCTAAATATCCAACTATTCCACACATATTAAAATTCCTCCTAAAAATATTTTTTGTTTTATATATTTTAAGAGTTAGGTCATATTTACTTAAGTTTTCCCTTTGTCCAAAGAATTACTCCCTTGTTTTAAAGAAACTTTTACGATGGTAAATTCACCGCAGAGCATCCGCCGATAATTCGATAAACTCTGTCCTCGTCAACTTAGAAATTTTATAAAGTATTTCTTATAGCTAAGTTCTGGCGCTTTATAAAGTGAATACTAAGAAATATCTTAGCAATTCACCCTTTTAACTTTTACGCTTGGGTAATACTAGGCCTTAGCATTCACTTTTTAAATTACGATAGTTTTTCTTGTATAAGGTTAGCTAAATTTGTAGCTAATTCTTTTATTTGACCTTCCTCTTTACCCTCTAACATAACTCTTACTAATGGTTCTGTTCCTGATGGTCTTATTAATACCCTTCCACATCCATCTAGTAATTTTTCTATTCTTTCTATTTCACTCTTTATTTCTGGGTATTCCATGTATCTATTTTTATTTTCATTCTTTATTCTAGCATTAACTAACACTTGTGGATATTGAGTCATCACTGCTGCTAATTCTGATAACTTCTTACCTTCTTCTAATACTATTTGGGCTAATACTAATGAACTTAATACTCCATCTCCTGTAGTATTATAGTCTAAGAATATCATGTGCCCTGATTGCTCTCCACCTAAGTTATATCCAGTGTTTTTCATTTCTTCAAGTACATATCTATCTCCTACAGCAGTAGTAGCTAGATTTATTCCATGTTCCTTAGCTGCTATAGTAAGTCCTATATTACTCATCACTGTAACTACTAATGTATCCTTTGCTAACTTACCTTTATTCTTTAAGTGTATTGCACTTAATATCATTATATGGTCGCCATCTACAATGTTTCCATTTTCATCAACAGCTATTAATCTATCTGCATCACCATCATATGCAAGACCTAAGTCAGCATTATTCTCTACAACAGCTTTTTGTAATCCCTCTGGATGTGTTGAACCACATTTATCATTTATATTATTTCCATTTGGTTGACTATTTATTGTTACAACGCTTGCACCTAATTCTTTAAATATTATTGGTGCAACATTATAAGATGCTCCATTAGCACAGTCTAACACAACTTTTAATCCTTTAAAATCTACTTTTACTATAGATTTTAAGTAATCTATATAATCTCTCTGTGAATCATGTACATATACCTTTCTTCCAACATTTTCTCCTACTGGAAGATAATCAACCTTTTCTATATTGTCTATATAATTTTCTATTTCTAATTCTACAGAATCATCTAATTTATATCCATCTTTATTGAAGAACTTTATACCATTGTACTCAACTGGATTGTGAGATGCTGATATAACAACACCACAATCAGCTTCATATTTTCTAGTTAGGTATGCAACTGCTGGTGTTGGAACTACCCCAACTGTCATTACATCACATCCAACAGACATAAGTCCTGCTATTAAAGATGCTTCTAACATATCTCCTGATACTCTTGTGTCTTTTCCAACTACTACTTTAACTTTTTCTTTTCCTTGAGCTAGTACATATCCTCCAGCTCTACCTAATCTGTATGCTAAATCGCAAGTAAGTTCTGTATTTGCTACACCTCTTACTCCGTCTGTTCCAAAATACTTTCTCATAAAAAATCTCCTTTCGTGAAGAAAAGCTCGTCAATTATAATATATTATTATACACATTTAAGTGTTCTTAATTCCAAGTTTATTCCATAAAGACATTTTAATACATATATAAAAAAAGGACAATAGAATTCTTTCTATTGTCCCCTTTTTTGTAACTTTTTATATTATTTTATAGAACTAGATCCTTTTTGTAAAGCTTCCTTATTTAATGGAACGAATTTTTCTTTACTTGGTCCAAATACTTTCTTGAATGCTTCTAAAACTGAGTCTACCTCTACTGTTGGTTCAGTTTTTAAATAAGCACCTAACATTACCATGTTAGCAACTCTAGGGTTTCCTAACTCTAAAGCTATATCATTAGCTGGTATATAGTAAACATCAACATCATCTCTTTCTACTTTTCTTTCTATAAGAGAACTGTTAACTAATATTTTTCCACCTGGCTTAACTTCACTTTCAAACTTATCAAGTGATGGTAAGTTCATTACTATTGCACAAGTTGCATCTCCTGCTATAACTGGAGAACCAACTGGCTTATTAGATACAGTTACTGAACAGTTAGCTGTACCTCCACGCATCTCTGGTCCATAAGATGGTAACCAAGAAACTTCTTTACCTTCTAGCATACCTGCATATGTAAGTAATTGTCCCATAGACATTACCCCTTGACCACCAAATCCTGCACATATTACTCTAGCTGTAGACATATTACTTCACCTCCTCAGCGATTTCAACATCTTTTATATTGCCTATTGGATAGTATGGCATCATATTATCTCTTAACCATTGTAATGCATCATTTGGATTTAATCCCCAGTTAGTTGGACATGTAGATAAAACTTCTACTATACCAAATCCAAGTCCTGCTTGTTGTACTTCGAATGCTTTCTTTATAGCTTTTTTAGCTTTTCTAACATTAGCAGGAGTATCTACAGAAACTCTTTCTACAAACACTGCACCTGGTAATGTAGCTAGCATTTCACTCATTCTTATTGGGAATCCTTGCTTATCTATTTGTCTACCATATGGAGCTGTTGTAGCTTTTTGTCCAACTAATGTAGTTGGAGCCATTTGCCCACCAGTCATTCCATATATAGCATTATTTACGAATATTGTAGTGAATTTTTCACCTCTAGCTGCTGCATGAACTATTTCAGCTGTACCTATAGATGCTAAGTCTCCATCTCCTTGGTATGTAAATACTGTCTTATCTGGATGAACTCTCTTTATTCCAGTAGCTGCTGCTGGAGCTCTACCATGAGATGCTTCTTGCATATCACAATTAAAATAGTTGTATGCTAAAACTGAACATCCAACTGGAGCTACACCTATAGTGTCTCCTAATACATCTAACTCTTCTAATACTTCTCCTACTAATCTGTGGATTATACCATGAGTACATCCTGGGCAGTAGTGTGTTTGAGCATCTGTTAATCCCTTAGTTTTCTTAAATACAACTGACATTATCTAGCACCTCCTACAGCTAATTCACTTTCCATTACTTCTTTTGCTTTATTAGCTATACTTTCTGGATCAGGTATCATTCCTCCTGCTCTTCCGTAGAAGTGTACAGGTAATCTTCCTTCAACAGCTAATCTTACATCCTCTACCATTTGCCCCATACTCATTTCAACAGTTAATAAGCTTTTAGCTTCTGGTATTTGATTGAATGCTTCAAATGGGAATGGCCATAAAGTCTTAGGTCTTATTAAACCAGCTTTGATTCCTTCTTCTCTTAACATATCTATAGAATTTTTAACTATTCTTGCTGTAGTACCATAAGCTACAAATACTAATTCAGCATCTTCAGTCTTATACATTTCATAATCAACTTCATTTTTTTCTATTTCTCTGTACTTAGCTTCTAGCTTTATACAGTGTTTTTCTAGTTCATCTGGTTGTAAGTATAAAGAATTTATTATATTAGGCTTTCTTTCTCCTTTAGTTCCTACTGTAGCCCAATCTTTAGGTTTTAATTCTCTAGTTTTAGGAGCTTTAAATTCTACTGGCTCCATCATTTGTCCTATCATACCATCTGCAACTACCATAACTGGAGTTCTATAGTAATCAGCAACATTGAAAGCTTCCATTATCATATCAACAGCTTCTTGAACTGTAGCTGGAGCATAAACTGGAGTTCTATAATCTCCATTTCCTCCACCTCTTGTAGACATAAAGTAGTCAGATTGAGAAGGTTGTATTCCTCCAAGTCCTGGACCACCTCTCATTACGTTAACTACAACACATGGTAATTCAGCACCTGCTGCATAAGTTATACCTTCTTGTTTTAAAGCTATTCCTGGTGAAGATGAAGAAGTCATAACTCTAGCTCCTGCTCCTGCTCCACCATATATCATGTTTATAGCAGAAACTTCTGATTCAGCTTGAACAAATACTCCTCCAACATTAGGTAGTTCTTTAGACATATATTCTGGTAACTCATTTTGTGGTGTTATTGGATAACCGAAGAAATATTTACATCCAGCTTCTATAGCTGCTTTCCCAAATGCTTCGTTACCCTTCATAAGTATCTTAGCCATTTACAAATCCCCCTTATATTTTAATTAGTCTCTCTCAACTGTTATAACTGCATCTGGACACATAGTCGCACAGTTTGAACAACCTATACATTTATCCATTTCTACTACTGTAGCTGGATTGTATCCCTTTTTGTTGATTTTGTTATTATCAATTACTACTATTTGCTTTGGACATGCAGCTACACATAATGCACATCCTTTACAAAGGTCTTGATTGAAAGTTACAGTTCCCTTAGCCATATTCCTTTGTCCCCCTTAGAAAAATTTATAATTATTTTACTAATAAACTACATCCAAGCTTCTCTCATATAAAGCTTGATAGGGAAAATTTCTCCCTCTAAACCTTCTGGAAGTTGTGGAACTAATTCTTCTAAACATACTATATATTTAACTGGTATATCATACTGTCTAGACACTTGCTCAACTAATTTTTGACCTTTTAAAACATCATCAATTGTAGTTGACCTTACTAAATGTGTATTGTTTACTAGCCCAGTAACCTTAAGACCAGAAGATTTCTCAATTGCTCTTATATGACCTATTACATCTTCTACTGACTGAGTATATTCTCTATTAGCGTTTACTACGCAAAACATATCGTAGTCAGCTTTTTCTATTAATTCGTGGAATCTACCTACCACTCTAGCTCCTACGTTGTCCCCTCCTACATCCATAACATAACTATAAGAACTATCTGTTATTGGTGACATTATTTGAGGAGATATAGCTGGTAAATCTAAAGTTGGTGCGTCTATTGAACTATATATAGGAAGGATATCTAAAGAATTTAACAAATCCTTTTTTTCCCTTGTTCTAAAATAAACATTTACTACATCTAAATCTGATAAGGCAACTTTACCTTCTACCTCATTTCTTAATTTGGTAACATAGTTCATAGCAAACTCACTTTTACCACTACCATAGTGTCCTATTATAATTCTTATCCTCTTATCATCTATTATCATTAGTTACCACCTATTAAGTCAATTTTGTATTTATATTAAATTTATATCATTAACTATATTGAACTTCATATCCATAATTTTTTGGTTCTTCTTCTTTATTTAATACTCTAAGTCCACCTTGAGCTAATGCTATCATTTCATCTTCACCTGGGTAAACTTTTACATCAGATATAAAATTAACTCTCTCTTTAATCATTCCTGTAAACATCTTAGAGTAAGCTATTCCACCAGTTAAAAGGATTGCATCTACATTACCTTTTAATACTGATGCACAAGAACCTATTTCTTTACTTACTTGGTAAGCCATAGCTTCATATACTAATTTAGCTTTTTCATCACCAACTTCTATTCTAGATTCAACTTCTCTACCATCATTAGTATTTAAGTATCCTACTAGACCACCATTTCCTTTTATCTTTTTCTTTATTTCATCTTGAGTGTATTTTCCACTAAAGCACATCTTCACTAAGTCTCCGACCGGTAATCCACCACTTCTCTCTGGTGAAAATGGCCCTTCTCCATCTAAAGCATTGGCAACATCTATTACTTTACCTTTTTCATGTGCTCCAACAGATATTCCTCCACCCATATGTGCTACTATAAAGTTACAGTCAAAATACTCTTTTTCTAATTCTTTAGCTGCTCTTCTAGCAGTAGCCTTTTGGTTTAAAGCATGGAATATACTCTTTCTATCTATATCTTCACTCCCTGATATTCTAGCTACATCATCCATTTCATCTACAACTACTGGATCAACTATGTAAGATGGTACATTTACTGTATCTCCTATTTCTTTTGCTATAATTCCGCCTAGATTTGATGCATGTTCCCCTAATACACCAACCTTTAAGTCATCAATCATAGCTTCATTAACAATATAAGTTCCACCTTCTATAGGCTTAAGAAGTCCACCTCTACCTACTACTGCATCTAAATCAGATGTTTTTATTCCACCTTCTGTTAATGCATCTTCAATCACTGTTTTTCTAAACTCAAACTGATCTGAAATCTTCTCATACTTGCCTATTTCTTCAGAAGAATGTCTTAAAGTTTTTTCAAAGACTAAATCCTCATTATCAAATACTGCAATCTTCGTTGATGTTGAACCAGGATTTATAGTTAATATTTTGAATACCTTATTCAATTGTGTTACCCCCTTAATAAACTAGGCTTTAGCTGCCATTAATACCCCTAATGCTATAGAATTTAGTTTAGTTTCTTCATTGTCTGCTCTTGATGTTAATATAATAGGCGCTTTAGCCCCTACTATCACACCTGCATTTTTAGATTTTGAGAAAAATACTAATGATTTATATAATATATTTCCAGCTTCTATATCTGGAGCTAATAATATATCTGCTTTACCTGCTACTGGATGATTTATTCCCTTATGATTTGCGGCTTCTATTGATACAGCATTGTCTAATGCAAATGGACCTCCTACTATGCATCCTTTTATTTCGCCTTTTTCACACATTTCTTCTAATTCTTTGGCATCTATTGTATCTTGCATTTTAGGATTTACTTTTTCTTTAGCACATAATGCTGCTACTTTTGGTGTGTTGATATCGAGTGCATGAGCTACCGTGCATGAATTTTCTATGATTTGTTTTTTGATATTTACATCTGGTGATAAGTTCATAGCTGCATCAGTTATAAAGAATAATCTATCATAACCTTCTACATCAAATACAGCTACATGGCTTAGTACATTCCCTGTTCTTAAACCAACCTCTTTATTTAATACAGCCTTTAGAATTATAGATGTATCTACTAAGCCTTTCATTACCATATCAGCTTTTCCTTGAGATACTAATTCTACTGCTTTTAATGACGCTTCTGATAAATCTTTTATATCTTTTAGTTCATAGTTATTAAGGTCTATACCTACATCATTTGCTATTTCTCTCGTTTTTTCTATATCCCCTACTAATATAGCCTTTGCTATCCCTTCTTTTCTCGCCATTTCTACTGCCATTAATACCTCTTTATCTTGGCAACATGCTACAGAGATAATTTTAGGACCTCTTTCCTTAGCGAATTTTATTACTTCTGTAAAGTTTTTCATCTAATCCACCCCATTTTGTATGCAATAAATATAGATTGGTACGTTTAGCTTTTAATAAACATCTCTATCCCCTTAATTCTGTTAATTTTTAAGCTAATTACTAATTTGTCTCATACCTATATTATATATATTCTACCAACGTTTTCCCACTATATTTATAATTTTTAAATTTTCAGAATTATTTCACTTTTATATAATGTCAATTATCCTTTTAAAAAATCTTCAATATATATCATTATGTATAATTATACCTTTAATAATTATAATCCTTTATAATTGACAGATTTTTAATTATTTTTTTATTTGCTGATATGTTAGTAAACTATTTTAGTAAATCTAAGAGCCATATTATTTCATATTAATTAAAAAAGACATAAGAAAAATACTATATTTTCTTATGTCTTTATATTATTATATCTCACTTGGATCTATAACTATTTTATTAAATTTATAACTAGAATCATATTCTATCTTATATTTTTGATTTTCATTTGGCTTAGATAAATCTATGTATAGTTTTATATCTGATTTTTCTAAGTTTTCTATTGTGCTAGGATAATCAACAGTAACCCTTACAGATTCTGGAATATCGATATCTGATGTATTCTTACCATCTGAATTTCTTAATTCTATTTCATCTTTGCTATAAGTAAATTCCTTCTGTAATGATTTATCGCCATTAAGCTTTATAGTAATATATTTTGTATCTGATGATATACCTTTTGGAATATTTAACTCTACATCCTTAGGAAATCCAGATGTTATATCATCTAAATTAACCTCTTTAGTTTCTATATATTCTATACCATCGATTAAATCTTTACTCCCTTTTATGATGATATTGCTTTTACTAAGCTCATAACTCGGTACTTTTTCATTATCTGATGTATTTTCTTTTAATTTAACCCTTATTGGAACAGTTTTTTCTTTTAATAACGTTGCTGATACTTTTAATGTTGATTGATATAACTTTACGCCTTTAACTTTATTTCCATTTTTATCTACTGGTGTTAAATTAATTTCACTTGAAAAATCTTGTGTTCTTGAGCCTACATCTAATACTCCAATCACTTTAGTTACCTCATTCACTAAAGTCCTTGGACCTGATACTTCTATGCTCTTTTTATCTCCATCTATACTTACTTTATCTATATTACCTTTAGAATTTCCTTCTAATTTAACTTCTATATTTTTATTTTCTTGTACTATTTTATCTAAATTAACTGCTATAACATTACTCTTTAGCTCATGAGTCATTCCTGGCAAAGTCGGTACCCTTAAGTATACTTGATTTTTTCCTTCCATAGGATTTTCTATAGTACCATAAACGTGTATATCTTCTTTTTTTACCTTTTGTATCTTAGATAATTTGCCGGAAATAGAAACATCAATAGTCAATTCTCCATCTGGATAAATTACAAAACCTTTTTCTTTTAATTCATTCATATTACTTATAACTATAGGGACATTCTCAAATAGCTTAGTATCCGTCGGATCCACTATTGCCATTACATATAGCCATAATGTTATTGCGCTAAGCAGGGATATTAATTTTATTTTTGTATTATGCTTTAATTTATTCATCATTTAAATATCCCACCTTTTAAAAAGCTTTTTTCATCAACTTTAGGCTTTAAATTTTTCTTAAGTATACTTTCCATTCTTTCTTTTGGTATATTTCTATATATTTTTCCCGCTTTTGCAATTGATACATCCCCTGTTTCTTCTGATACTATAAGGGATATACAGTCAGAAACTTCACTTACTCCGACTGCTGCTCTATGTCGTGTTCCTAGATCCTTACTTAAGTCTTTACTCTCTGTTAAAGGAAGGAAACATGCAGCAGCTTTTACCTTTGAATCTCTAATGACAACTGCTCCATCATGTAATGGTGTATTTGGAATAAATATATTAATTAGTAATTGTCTTGATACCTCTGCATCTATTATAGTTCCCGTATTTATTATATCACCTATCTTAGTTTCTCTTTCCATTATAATAAGAGCTCCTATTTTTTGTCTTGATAGTGAATATAAAGCCTCGACAATCTCTTCTATCATTTTATTAAATGTTTCTTCAGATGTATTAGGACTTCCTTTTAGAAAGAATTTAAATCTCGTCCTACCTATATGTTCAAGTCCTGCTCTAAGTTCTGGCTGGAATATTATTATCGCAGCTAAAAAACCAATCTCAAGAGCATTTACTAATAGCCAGTGAAGTGTATGCAATTTAAAAGTCTCGCTCAACTGAGTCGCTACTAATAAAAATATTATTCCTTTTAAAACTTGCTCTGCTCTTGTATCCTTTATAAACATAAATATTTTATAAAATATATATGCTACTATGGATATATCTATAATATCATTTACAGTTACTTTATTGATAATATCCAAAAAACCACTGAAAAAAGAATTTATATCCAACACAGTTTTGTCCTCCTGTTTGACAGCTTCTTCATTACTATATTAAGTATTATACTATATTAATATAAGTATATACAAACTATTTAGCTCCTATCATTTTTTATAATTTAAAAATAAACATAAAAAAAAGTTTCACTATAGTGAAACTTTATATTGGTGAGCGCACAGGGATTCGAACCCCGGACACACGCCTTAGAAGGGCGTTGCTCTATCCAGCTGAGCTATGCACCCATGTAATTAAAATGGAGCGGGAAACGAGATTCGAACTCGCGACTTCAACCTTGGCAAGGTTGCGCTCTACCGCTGAACTATTCCCGCAGATTCAATGGCGGGAATAACAGGACTCGAACCTGTGACCCATTGATTAACAGTCAATTGCTCTACCAACTGAGCCATATTCCCGCGTATTAAATTAAGTGGCGACCTGGAAGGGACTCGAACCCTCGACCTCCAGCGTGACAGGCTGGCATTCTAACCAGCTGAACTACCAGGCCGCGAATGGTGGGACTAACAGGGCTCGAACCTGTGACCCCCTGCTTGTAAGGCAGGTGCTCTCCCAGCTGAGCTATAGTCCCATAAGTTATTTGGAGCGGGTGAAGGGGATCGAACCCTCACAGCCGGCTTGGAAGGCCGGAACTCTACCATTGAGCTACACCCGCGTATTAAATTGGTGACCCATAGGGGAATCGAACCCCTGTTACCGCCGTGAAAGGGCGGTGTCTTGACCGCTTGACCAATGGGCCATATTTTATTTGGTTGCGGAGGCAGGACTCGAACCTGCGACCTTCGGGTTATGAGCCCGACGAGCTGCCAACTGCTCCACCCCGCGATATTAAAGTTGGTGCCGAAGACCGGAATCGAACCGGTACGAGAGGTAAGTCCCGCAGGATTTTAAGTCCTGTGCGTCTGCCAGTTCCGCCACTTCGGCATACCACGTGGCTACGTCTTACTCTCCCAGGAGGTCGCCCTCCAAGTACCATCAGCGCTAAAGAGCTTAACTTCTGTGTTCGGTATGGGAACAGGTGTATCCTCTTTGCTATAATAACCACATAATATGTTGTTGTCCTCTCTAGGACAAGTATTATAATATCATTTTTATGATATTTTGTCAACATTTTTTTCAAAGTTTTTTAATTAATACTCTGAAAACTGTATATCATTTAGTTAATGATTTTGGTCAAGTCCTCGACCTATTAGTATCGATAAGCTAAATACATTACTGCACTTACACCTTCGACCTATCAACCAGGTAGTCTTCCTGGGGTCTTACCCTTACGGTGGGAAATCTTATCTTGAAGTTGGCTTCGCGCTTAGATGCTTTCAGCGCTTATCCATTCCGTACATAGCTACCCAGCCATGCCCTTGGCAGAACAACTGGTACACCAGAGGTACGTCCATCCCGGTCCTCTCGTACTAAGGACAGGTCTCCTCAAATTTCCTACGCCTGCGACGGATAGGGACCGAACTGTCTCACGACGTTCTGAACCCAGCTCGCGTACCACTTTAATGGGCGAACAGCCCAACCCTTGGGACCTACTACAGCCCCAGGATGTGATGAGCCGACATCGAGGTGCCAAACCTCCCCGTCGATGTGGACTCTTGGGGGAGATAAGCCTGTTATCCCCAGGGTAGCTTTTATCCGTTGAGCGATGGCCCTTCCATGCGGAACCACCGGATCACTAAGTCCGACTTTCGTCCTTGCTCGACCTGTATGTCTTGCAATCAAGCTTCCTTTTGCCTTTACACTCTTCGCACGATTTCCGACCGTGCTGAGGAAACCTTTGAGCGCCTCCGTTACTTTTTGGGAGGCGACCGCCCCAGTCAAACTGCCCACCTGACGGTGTCCCAAGACCTGATTCAAGGCCTCTGGTTAGGATCCCAGTACTACAAGGGTGGTATCCCAAGGGTGACTCCACACAGACTGGCGTCCATGCTTCATAGTCTCCCACCTATCCTGTACATGTAGTACCAAGACCCAACGTCAAGCTACAGTAAAGCTCCATGGGGTCTTTCCGTCCTGTCGCAGGTACCCGGCATCTTCACCGGGATTACAATTTCACCGAGTCTATTGTTGAGACAGTGCCCAAATCGTTACGCCTTTCGTGCGGGTCGGAACTTACCCGACAAGGAATTTCGCTACCTTAGGACCGTTATAGTTACGGCCGCCGTTTACTGGGGCTTAAGTTCACTGCTTCGGATTACTCCTAACAGATCCCCTTAACCTTCCAGCACCGGGCAGGCGTCAGCTCCTATACATCGTCTTGCGACTTAGCAGAAACCTGTGTTTTTGGTAAACAGTCGCTTGGGCCTATTCTCTGCGGCCATCCAATGGATGGCACCCCTTATCCCTAAGTTACGGGGTCATTTTGCCGAGTTCCTTAACAATAGTTCTCTCGCTGGCCTTAGGATACTCTCCTCACCCACCTGTGTCGGTTTACGGTACGGGCACCTTTAACCTCGGTAGAGACTTTTCTCGACAGTGTGAAATCAGCTACTTCGCCCGAAAGGGCTCCCCATCGTACCCTAGCATTATCAAGACGGATTTGCCTATCTTGACTGCCTCAGTACTTAGCCACACATAACCAACAGTGTGGTTAGCTTATCCTACTGTGTCATCCCATTCCTCAAACGGTTATTGGTGGTACAGGAATATCAACCTGTTGTCCATCACCTACGCCTTTCGGCCTCGGCTTAGGTCCCGACTAACCCAGGGCGGACGAACCTTCCCCTGGAAACCTTGGGTTTACGGCCCGTGGGATTCTCACCCACGTCTCGCTACTCATGCCAACATTCTCACTCGTATACTGTCCACATGTCCTTACGGTCATGCTTCAGCCTGCATACGAAGCTCCCCTACCCATCATAAATGATGCCGTAGCTTCGGTAGTACGTTTTAGCCCCGGAAATTTTCGGCGCAGGATCACTCGACCAGTGAGCTATTACGCACTCTTTAAATGAGTGGCTGCTTCTAAGCCAACATCCTGGTTGTCTGTGCAATCCCACATCCTTTACCACTTAACGTACATTTAGGGACCTTAGCTGACGATCTGGGCTGTTGCCCTCTTGACTATGAATCTTATCACCCACAGTCTGACTCCTGAGCAAAAGAAGACGGCATTCGGAGTTTGATAGTCTTCGGTAAGTGCAATACCCCCTAGGACATTCAGTGCTCTACCTCCGTTTCTCTAAGCTCAAGGCTAGCCCTAAAGCTATTTCGGGGAGAACCAGCTATCTCCGGGCTCGATTGGAATTTCACCGCTATCCACAAGTCATCCCCGAGCTTTTCAACGCTCGTGGGTTCGGTCCTCCACGAAATTTTACTTTCGCTTCAACCTGCTCATGGATAGGTCGCCCGGTTTCGGGTCTACGTCAAGTAACTTAAATCGCCCATTTAAGACTCGCTTTCGCTACGGCTCCACACCTTAAGTGCTTAACCTTGCTACTTAACGTAACTCGTTGGCCCGTTCTACAAAAAGTACGCGGTCACACAAGTAATGTGCTCCCACAGCTTGTAAGTGCAGGGTTTCAGGTTCTATTTCACTCCCCTCCCGGGGTTCTTTTCACCTTTCCCTCACGGTACTATGCGCTATCGGTCACTAGGTAGTATTTAGGCTTGGAGGATGGTCCCTCCTGCTTCCCACAGGGTTTCACGTGTCCCGTGGTACTCTGGATCATATCTGAAGTCTTCTCGTTTTGACTACGTGGCTGTTACACTTTATAGCGGAGCTTTCCAACTCTCTTCGTCTACAATAGCCTCTTCGTTGATGATATGTCCGCAACCCCAACAAAGAAAACTTTGTTGGTTTGGCCTGTTCCGCGTTCGCTCGCCGCTACTTACGGAATCGATTTTTCTTTCTCTTCCTCCAGGTACTTAGATGTTTCAGTTCCCCGGGTTCCCCTCGCTAAGCTATGTATTCACTTAACGATACTTAGACATTACTCTAAGTGAGTTTCCTCATTCGGAAATCTTCGGATCAAAGTTTACGTGCAACTCCCCGAAGCTTATCGCAGCTTATCACGTCCTTCATCGGCTCCTAGTGCCAAGGCATCCGCCCTGCACCCTTAATAACTTGACCAGTTATTAAAAAGTTATCGCGAATGAACAAACTTCGTATTCACTCAGTTTATTCCATTGCTTAAAGTTATTTTAAAGACTTTTCTTGTCTATTTATAAAAAATGATGTCATATCACTAAATGTTATACAGTTTTCAAAGTACTAATGGTGGAGATGAGGAGGATCGAACTCCTGACCCCTTGCGTGCAAGGCAAGTGCTCTCCCAGCTGAGCTACACCCCCAAGTTGTCTTTTCAACATTAGATATTTTACTATCTTATGTGAAAATTGTCAATATAGAATTTTCATTTTTAACAAAAAAAATAAAAACCCTCAAAATTAAACAGTAGGTAATTCTCCTTAGAAAGGAGGTGATCCAGCCGCACCTTCCGATACGGCTACCTTGTTACGACTTCACCCCAGTTATTGATTTCACCTTCGACGGACGCTTCCAAAAGGTTAGCTATCCGGCTTCGGGCGCCCCCAACTTCCGTGGTGTGACGGGCGGTGTGTACAAGACCCGGGAACGCATTCACCGCAGCATTCTGATCTGCGATTACTAGTAACTCCAGCTTCATGTAGGCGAGTTTCAGCCTACAATCCGAACTGAGAATGGCTTTAAGGGATTAGCTCCACCTCACGGTTTGGCTGCCCTCTGTACCACCCATTGTAGCACGTGTGTAGCCCTAAGCATAAGGGGCATGATGATTTGACGTCATCCCCACCTTCCTCCAGGTTATCCCTGGCAGTCCCTCTAGAGTGCCCAACTTAATGCTGGCAACTAAAGGCAAGGGTTGCGCTCGTTGCGGGACTTAACCCAACATCTCACGACACGAGCTGACGACAACCATGCACCACCTGTCACTTCTGTCCCCGAAGGGAAAGATGCGATTAGGCATCGGTCAAAAGGATGTCAAGCTTAGGTAAGGTTCTTCGCGTTGCTTCGAATTAAACCACATGCTCCGCTACTTGTGCGGGTCCCCGTCAATTCCTTTGAGTTTCACTCTTGCGAGCGTACTTCCCAGGCGGAGTACTTAATGCGTTAGCTGCGCCACCGAAGGGGGTAACCTCCGACAGCTAGTACTCATCGTTTACGGCGTGGACTACCAGGGTATCTAATCCTGTTTGCTCCCCACGCTTTCGTGCCTCAGCGTCAGTTACAGTCCAGAGAGCCGCCTTCGCAACTGGTATTCCTCCTAATATCTACGCATTTCACCGCTACACTAGGAATTCTACTCTCCTCTCCTGCACTCAAGTCTTACAGTTTCAAGAGCTTACTACGGTTGAGCCGTAGCCTTTCACTCCTGACTTGAAAGACCGCCTACGCACCCTTTACGCCCAGTAATTCCGGATAACGCTAGCCCCCTACGTATTACCGCGGCTGCTGGCACGTAGTTAGCCGGGGCTTCCTCCTCAAGTACCGTCATTATCTTCCTTGAGGACAGAGCTTTACGACCCGAAGGCCTTCATCGCTCACGCGGCGTTGCTGCATCAGGCTTTCGCCCATTGTGCAATATTCCCCACTGCTGCCTCCCGTAGGAGTTTGGACCGTGTCTCAGTTCCAATGTGGCCGATCACCCTCTCAGGTCGGCTACTGATCGTCGCCTTGGTAAGCCGTTACCTTACCAACTAGCTAATCAGACGCGGGTCCATCCTGTACCGCAAAAGCTTTGATAAGAAAGCCATGCAACTCTCTCATGTTATCTCGTATTAGCATACCTTTCGGTATGTTATCCGTGTGTACAGGGCAGGTTACCCACGCGTTACTCACCCGTCCGCCGCTCTTTACCGAAGTAAATCGCTCGACTTGCATGTGTTAGGCACGCCGCCAGCGTTCATCCTGAGCCAGGATCAAACTCTCAAATAAAAGTTGTTACCTGCTCAGACTATCATTATCTGAATATCTGGCTTGGTTTGTTTTCGATTCTTTTAAGAATCAGTTATATAAATTAACCTACTGTTTAATTTTCAAAGTTCTTAAATCTACATGGTAGCGGTAACAGGAGTCGAACCTGTGACCTTTCGGGTATGAACCGAACGCTCTAGCCAACTAAGCTATACCGCCACGATATGGTGCCCAGAGGCGGAATCGAACCACCGACACGGGGATTTTCAGTCCCCTGCTCTACCGACTGAGCTATCTGGGCGCACCTTGGTGGGCCTAGCTGGACTCGAACCAGCGACCTCACGCTTATCAGGCGTGCGCTCTAACCACCTGAGCTATAGGCCCATTTTTTTGGTCGAGGTGAAGGGACTCGAACCCCCGGCCCCATGGTCCCAAACCATGTGCGCTACCAAACTGCGCTACACCTCGAAATTCTTTATTTTTTATAGAAATTAATTGGCAGGGGTGGAGGGACTCGAACCCCCGGCGCACGGTTTTGGAGACCGACGCTCTACCAACTGAGCTACACCCCTATAAAAAAAATGTGGTGGGCCATCAGGGACTCGAACCCCAGACCTACCGGTTATGAGCCGGGCGCTCTAACCAACTGAGCTAATGGCCCACATTTTTTTGGTCGAGGTGAAGGGACTCGAACCCCCGGCCCCATGGTCCCAAACCATGTGCGCTACCAAACTGCGCTACACCTCGAAAAAAAATAATGGCGGAGAAGGAGGGATTCGAACCCTCGCACCGGTTACCCAGCCTAAACCCTTAGCAGGGGTTCCTCTTGAGCCACTTGAGTACTTCTCCGTTTATTTAGTTAATGGCGGAGAGGGTGGGATTCGAACCCACGGTGCCGTTAAGCATCACTGGTTTTCAAGACCAGCTCCTTAAACCACTCGGACACCTCTCCACATTGGTGACCCATCCGCGACTCGAACGCGGGACACCCTGATTAAAAGTCAGGTGCTCTACCGACTGAGCTAATGGGTCATATTAAATTTGGCAGGGGATGCAGGACTCGAACCTACGCATGTAGCAGTCAAAGTGCTATGCCTTACCGACTTGGCGAATCCCCTATAAAGTGGTGAGCGCACAGGGATTCGAACCCCGGACACACGCCTTAGAAGGGCGTTGCTCTATCCAGCTGAGCTATGCACCCACATTATAGAATAATTTGGAGCGGGTGAAGGGGATCGAACCCTCACAGCCGGCTTGGAAGGCCGGAACTCTACCATTGAGCTACACCCGCATATTTAATTAAGTGGTGGAGGATGGTGGATTCGAACCACCGAAAGCAATGCTAACAGATTTACAGTCTGCCCCCTTTGGCCGCTCGGGAAATCCTCCGTATTCATGGAGCTGGTGATAGGAATCGAACCTACAACCTGCTGATTACAAGTCAGCTGCTCTACCGTTGAGCCACACCAGCATATTGGCGGGAATAACAGGACTCGAACCTGTGACCCATTGATTAACAGTCAATTGCTCTACCAACTGAGCCATATTCCCGCGTATTTAATTAAGTGGCGACCTGGAAGGGACTCGAACCCTCGACCTCCAGCGTGACAGGCTGGCATTCTAACCAGCTGAACTACCAGGCCGCATATTGGTGGGACTAACAGGGCTCGAACCTGTGACCCCCTGCTTGTAAGGCAGGTGCTCTCCCAGCTGAGCTATAGTCCCGGGATATTGGTGACCCATAGGGGAATCGAACCCCTGTTACCGCCGTGAAAGGGCGGTGTCTTGACCGCTTGACCAATGGGCCTCAACGTAGCTATGTCTTACTCTCCCAGGAGGTCGCCCTCCAAGTACCATCAGCGCTAAAGAGCTTAACTTCTGTGTTCGGTATGGGAACAGGTGTATCCTCTTTGCTATAATAACTACATTGTGTTTTCGTTCTTATCAGAACAAGTATTATAATATCATTTTTATGATATTTTGTCAACACTTTTTTCAAAGTTTTTTAATTAATACTCTGAAAACTGTATATCATTTAATGCTTTATCATTTTATTTTGGTCAAGTCCTCGACCTATTAGTATCGATAAGCTAAATACATTACTGCACTTACACCTTCGACCTATCAACCAGGTAGTCTTCCTGGGGTCTTACCCTTACGGTGGGAAATCTTATCTTGAAGTTGGCTTCGCGCTTAGATGCTTTCAGCGCTTATCCATTCCGTACATAGCTACCCAGCCATGCCCTTGGCAGAACAACTGGTACACCAGAGGTACGTCCATCCCGGTCCTCTCGTACTAAGGACAGGTCTCCTCAAATTTCCTACGCCTGCGACGGATAGGGACCGAACTGTCTCACGACGTTCTGAACCCAGCTCGCGTACCACTTTAATGGGCGAACAGCCCAACCCTTGGGACCTACTACAGCCCCAGGATGTGATGAGCCGACATCGAGGTGCCAAACCTCCCCGTCGATGTGGACTCTTGGGGGAGATAAGCCTGTTATCCCCAGGGTAGCTTTTATCCGTTGAGCGATGGCCCTTCCATGCGGAACCACCGGATCACTAAGTCCGACTTTCGTCCTTGCTCGACCTGTATGTCTTGCAATCAAGCTTCCTTTTGCCTTTACACTCTTCGCACGATTTCCGACCGTGCTGAGGAAACCTTTGAGCGCCTCCGTTACTTTTTGGGAGGCGACCGCCCCAGTCAAACTGCCCACCTGACGGTGTCCCAAGACCTGATTCAAGGCCTCTGGTTAGGATCCCAGTACTACAAGGGTGGTATCCCAAGGGTGACTCCACACAGACTGGCGTCCATGCTTCATAGTCTCCCACCTATCCTGTACATGTAGTACCAAGACCCAACGTCAAGCTACAGTAAAGCTCCATGGGGTCTTTCCGTCCTGTCGCAGGTACCCGGCATCTTCACCGGGATTACAATTTCACCGAGTCTATTGTTGAGACAGTGCCCAAATCGTTACGCCTTTCGTGCGGGTCGGAACTTACCCGACAAGGAATTTCGCTACCTTAGGACCGTTATAGTTACGGCCGCCGTTTACTGGGGCTTAAGTTCACTGCTTCGGATTACTCCTAACAGATCCCCTTAACCTTCCAGCACCGGGCAGGCGTCAGCTCCTATACATCGTCTTGCGACTTAGCAGAAACCTGTGTTTTTGGTAAACAGTCGCTTGGGCCTATTCTCTGCGGCCATCCAAAGGATGGCACCCCTTATCCCTAAGTTACGGGGTCATTTTGCCGAGTTCCTTAACAATAGTTCTCTCGCTGGCCTTAGGATACTCTCCTCACCCACCTGTGTCGGTTTACGGTACGGGCACCTTTAACCTCGGTAGAGACTTTTCTCGACAGTGTGAAATCAGCTACTTCGCCCAAAAGGGCTCCCCATCGTACCCTAGCATTATCAAGACGGATTTGCCTATCTTGACTGCCTCAGTACTTAGCCACACATAACCAACAGTGTGGTTAGCTTATCCTACTGTGTCATCCCATTCCTCAAACGGTTATTGGTGGTACAGGAATATCAACCTGTTGTCCATCACCTACGCCTTTCGGCCTCGGCTTAGGTCCCGACTAACCCAGGGCGGACGAACCTTCCCCTGGAAACCTTGGGTTTACGGCCCATGGGATTCTCACCCACGTCTCGCTACTCATGCCAACATTCTCACTCGTATACTGTCCACATGTCCTTACGGTCATGCTTCAGCCTGCATACGAAGCTCCCCTACCCATCATAAATGATGCCGTAGCTTCGGTAGTACGTTTTAGCCCCGGAAATTTTCGGCGCAGGATCACTCGACCAGTGAGCTATTACGCACTCTTTAAATGAGTGGCTGCTTCTAAGCCAACATCCTGGTTGTCTGTGCAATCCCACATCCTTTACCACTTAACGTACATTTAGGGACCTTAGCTGACGATCTGGGCTGTTGCCCTCTTGACTATGAATCTTATCACCCACAGTCTGACTCCTGAGCAAAAGAAGACGGCATTCGGAGTTTGATAGTCTTCGGTAAGTGCAATACCCCCTAGGACATTCAGTGCTCTACCTCCGTTTCTCTAAGCTCAAGGCTAGCCCTAAAGCTATTTCGGGGAGAACCAGCTATCTCCGGGCTCGATTGGAATTTCACCGCTATCCACAAGTCATCCCCGAGCTTTTCAACGCTCGTGGGTTCGGTCCTCCACGAAATTTTACTTTCGCTTCAACCTGCTCATGGATAGGTCGCCCGGTTTCGGGTCTACGTCAAGTAACTTAAATCGCCCATTTAAGACTCGCTTTCGCTACGGCTCCACACCTTAAGTGCTTAACCTTGCTACTTAACGTAACTCGTTGGCCCGTTCTACAAAAAGTACGCGGTCACACAAGTAATGTGCTCCCACAGCTTGTAAGTGCAGGGTTTCAGGTTCTATTTCACTCCCCTCCCGGGGTTCTTTTCACCTTTCCCTCACGGTACTATGCGCTATCGGTCACTAGGTAGTATTTAGGCTTGGAGGATGGTCCCTCCTGCTTCCCACAGGGTTTCACGTGTCCCGTGGTACTCTGGATCATATCTATCGAATTATCGTTTCAACTACGTGGCTGTTACACTTTATAGCGGAGCTTTCCAACTCTCTTCATCTACGATGACCTCGACCTTGATGATATGTCCGCAACCCCAACAAAGAAAACTTTGTTGGTTTGGCCTGTTCCGCGTTCGCTCGCCGCTACTTACGGAATCGATTTTTCTTTCTCTTCCTCCAGGTACTTAGATGTTTCAGTTCCCCGGGTTCCCCTCGCTAAGCTATGTATTCACTTAACGATACTTAGACATTACTCTAAGTGAGTTTCCTCATTCGGAAATCTTCGGATCAAAGTTTACGTGCAACTCCCCGAAGCTTATCGCAGCTTATCACGTCCTTCATCGGCTCCTAGTGCCAAGGCATCCGCCCTGCACCCTTAATAACTTGACCAGTTATTAAAGTTATTTTAAAGACTTTTCTTGTCTATTTATAAAAAATGATGTCATATCACTAAATGTTATACAGTTTTCAAAGTACTAATGGTGGAGATGAGGAGGATCGAACTCCTGACCCCTTGCGTGCAAGGCAAGTGCTCTCCCAGCTGAGCTACACCCCCATGTCATTTTTCAACATAAACATTTTATTATATTTGTCGAATTTTGTCAAGAGATTTTTTATAAAAACTCTCAAAATTAAACAGTAGGTAATTCTCCTTAGAAAGGAGGTGATCCAGCCGCACCTTCCGATACGGCTACCTTGTTACGACTTCACCCCAGTTATTGATTTCACCTTCGACGGACACTTCCAAAAGGTTAGCTATCCGGCTTCGGGCGCCCCCAACTTCCGTGGTGTGACGGGCGGTGTGTACAAGACCCGGGAACGCATTCACCGCAGCATTCTGATCTGCGATTACTAGTAACTCCAGCTTCATGTAGGCGAGTTTCAGCCTACAATCCGAACTGAGAATGGCTTTAAGGGATTAGCTCCACCTCACGGTTTGGCTGCCCTCTGTACCACCCATTGTAGCACGTGTGTAGCCCTAAGCATAAGGGGCATGATGATTTGACGTCATCCCCACCTTCCTCCAGGTTATCCCTGGCAGTCCCTCTAGAGTGCCCAACTTAATGATGGCAACTAAAGGCAAGGGTTGCGCTCGTTGCGGGACTTAACCCAACATCTCACGACACGAGCTGACGACAACCATGCACCACCTGTCACTTCTGTCCCCGAAGGGAAAGATGCGATTAGGCATCGGTCAAAAGGATGTCAAGCTTAGGTAAGGTTCTTCGCGTTGCTTCGAATTAAACCACATGCTCCGCTACTTGTGCGGGTCCCCGTCAATTCCTTTGAGTTTCACTCTTGCGAGCGTACTTCCCAGGCGGAGTACTTAATGCGTTAGCTGCGCCACCGAAGGGGGTAACCTCCGACAGCTAGTACTCATCGTTTACGGCGTGGACTACCAGGGTATCTAATCCTGTTTGCTCCCCACGCTTTCGTGCCTCAGCGTCAGTTACAGTCCAGAGAGCCGCCTTCGCAACTGGTATTCCTCCTAATATCTACGCATTTCACCGCTACACTAGGAATTCTACTCTCCTCTCCTGCACTCAAGTCTTACAGTTTCAAGAGCTTACTACGGTTGAGCCGTAGCCTTTCACTCCTGACTTGAAAGACCGCCTACGCACCCTTTACGCCCAGTAATTCCGGATAACGCTAGCCCCCTACGTATTACCGCGGCTGCTGGCACGTAGTTAGCCGGGGCTTCCTCCTCAAGTACCGTCATTATCTTCCTTGAGGACAGAGCTTTACGACCCGAAGGCCTTCATCGCTCACGCGGCGTTGCTGCATCAGGCTTTCGCCCATTGTGCAATATTCCCCACTGCTGCCTCCCGTAGGAGTTTGGACCGTGTCTCAGTTCCAATGTGGCCGATCACCCTCTCAGGTCGGCTACTGATCGTCGCCTTGGTAAGCCATTACCTTACCAACTAGCTAATCAGACGCGGGTCCATCCTGTACCGCAAAAGCTTTGATGTTTTTACCATGCGATAAAAACATATTATCTCGTATTAGCATACCTTTCGGTATGTTATCCGTGTGTACAGGGCAGGTTACCCACGCGTTACTCACCCGTCCGCCGCTCTTTACCGAAGTAAATCGCTCGACTTGCATGTGTTAGGCACGCCGCCAGCGTTCATCCTGAGCCAGGATCAAACTCTCAAATAAAAGTTGTTACCTGCTCAGACTATCATTATCTGAATATCTGGCTTGGTTTGTTTTCGATTCTTTTAAGAATCAGTTATTATAAATTAACCTACTGTTTAATTTTCAAAGTTCTTATTTACACTTTATTTTGTGTTTTTCGTTTTGCCTTTTTCTTAAGGACAAGTAATACTATACCACCTTATTTTTATAACGTCAACACTTTTTCAAAACTTTTTTTAATTTTATTTTGCTATCTTAGTTTCATATATATTTACTTGTTCTCTAGCTTTAGTAATTTCAACACTTCTAGCTTTTTTATTTTTACTTAAATCTAAAATTTTTATTACATCTTTGCAAAAATAAATCATAATTTCTCCAACTAATAAACTAACACATATTAAACATATCCAATTCATAACCCCAAACATACTATTTCCCCCTAAACTTAATTTTATGTATTTTTCTATATTTTTATTAAGCTTTCCTTTATAAAAATTAATCTATATATCTTCATTTTTTATTTTTTTAATATCCTTTCTCCCATTGGGATACTATATTCTTCACTATTTTGTATATTTTTTTAATGATTCTTGCTAAAAATTATATTTTATTATTTAATCTTTTATCAATTTTTTGCATAGTAAATAAGATTTTTAACGCTTAAAATACATTACTTCTAGTTGTAAGCGCTATATTATATTTAAACCTTAATTATCATTAAATCAAAATAAAAACCCTATAAAATAGCTTTTAAAAGCTATTTTATAGGGTTTTTATTCATAATCTATTCTTCGTCTGCTTTGTTGCTTGTAGAGTTATCTATTGGTTTCATTGTTGGGAATAAAATTACGTCTCTTATAGATGGAGAATTTGTTAATAACATCATAACTCTATCTATACCTATTCCTAATCCACCAGTTGGAGGAAGACCTACTTCTAGAGCATTTACGAAATCTTCATCCATATCACAAGCTTCGTCATCTCCTAATTCTTTCTTTCTTAATTGGTCCATAAATCTTTCTTTTTGATCTATTGGATCATTTAACTCAGAGAATGCGTTAGCTAATTCCCACTTATTTGCGAATGCTTCGAATCTATCTGTTTTTCTTGGATCTTCTACATTTCTCTTAGCAAGTGGAGATACTTCAACTGGATGGTGAGTTATAAATGTAGGTTGGATTAACTTATCTTCTCCAAATTCTTCGAACATTGCATTTATAACTTCTCCTCTTCTCATTCCAGGAGTTATTTCTATTCCTTTTTCTTTAGCAACTGCTAAAGCCTCTTCATCTGTGTCTATTTTTGAGAAATCTACACCAGTATATTCTTTAACACAGTCTTCCATAGTCATTCTTCTCCATGGAGGAGTGAAGTCTATTTCAGTTCCTTGATAATTTACCTTCATGCTTCCTGTAGCAGCTTCAGCCATATAAGCTATAACATTTTCAGTTATATCCATCATATCTGTGTAATCTGCATAAGCTTGGTATAATTCTATAGCAGTATACTCTGGGTTATGCTTTATAGACATACCTTCATTTCTAAACATTCTACCCATTTCGTATACTTTATCAAATCCACCAACTATAAGTCTCTTTAAGTATAATTCGTTGGCAATTCTCATGTACATAGGTATATCTAGTGTATTGTGATGAGTTATGAAAGGTCTAGCATTAGCCCCACCAGCTATAGTATTTAATATTGGTGTTTCAACTTCTAAGAATCCTCTTTCATCTAGGAAAGATCTTAAAGCTTTTAATGCTTTAGTTCTAGTTAAGAAAGCATCTTTAACTTCTGGGTTAACTATTAAGTCAACATATCTTTGTCTATATCTTAAATCTTGGTCTTTTAATCCATGATATTTTTCTGGTAATATTTGAAGTGATTTAGATAATAAAACAACTTCATTTGCTTTTACAGAGATTTCTTCTTTTTTAGTCTTGAATACTTCACCTTCAAGCCCTATTATATCTCCTATATCATATGTAGAGAATATAGCATACTCTTCTTCACCTATTCTATCAAGTCTAACGTAGCATTGTATTCTTCCATCTTGATCTTGTATATCGATGAATCCTGCTTTACCTTGAAGTCTCTTACTCATTATACGTCCAGCTATTCTAACTACTTTTCCTTTAAATTCTTCAAAGTTATTTTTTATTTCCATAGAGTTAGTAGTTCTGTCATATCTACTTTGGTGGAAAGGATCTCTTCCCATTTCTTGTAGCTTAGCTAACTTATCTCTTCTTATTTGAAGAACTTCACTAAGTTCTTCTTGAGTTTGATCATTATTCATTTGTTGATCATTATTCATTTGTTTTACCTCCCATATTATCTTTTTATTTCTAATATTTCAAACTTAGCAACTCCGTCTGGTACTTGTACTTCTACAACATCTCCTATAGTTCTTCCTAAAAGAGCTTTTCCTACAGGAGATTCATTTGATATTCTTCCTTCATATGGGTCTGCTTCTGCTGAACCTACTATTGTATATTCAACTTCTTCATCAAATTCAACATCGTTTACTTTAACTATTGAACCTATAGTAACAACATTAACATCTATTTGACTTTCATCTATGATAACAGCTCTTCTTATCATACTTTCTAACTTCATTATTCTCTCTTCAACTTGAGCTTGCTCATTCTTAGCTTCATCATACTCAGAGTTTTCAGATATATCTCCAAAAGATATAGCTACCTTTATTCTATCAGCAACTTCTCTTCTTCTTACAGTTTTTAAAAACTCTACTTCTTCCTCTAACTTATCGAATCCTTCTTGAGTTAACAGTATTTCTTTCTTATCTTCCATGACCCCTACAACTCCTTCACTATGTATTTGGGCATAAGCCCAATTTTTAAATTTTGCTCAAAATATACATTTTTAATTTATGCGCTATATTATAAGTTACTCTTATTTCAATGTCAAGCAGTCTTCCATATACTCACGTAGCTTAGATACTACTTCTTCATGGCTTTCTATCTTATTTATTTCATCTCTAACTCTAGCAGAGTTTTTAAGTCCTTTTAGGTACCAACCTATATGCTTTCTCATTTCTCTTACAGCAACATATTCTCCATGCTCTTTTACCGCTAAATCTAAATGTTTAATAGAAGTGTTTATCTTTTCTTCTAATGTTGGTTCTGGTAATATCTCACCAGTTTGCATGTAATGATTTATTCTCTTGAATATCCATGGGTTACCTTGAGCCCCTCTACCTATCATTATAGCATCACAATTTGTTTTGTCTAATATATTTCTAGCATCTTCTACTGTAAATACATCTCCATTTCCTATGACAGGTATACTTATATTTTTCTTTATTTCACCTATTATATCCCAATCTGCTTTTCCAGAATAATATTGTTCTCTAGTTCTACCATGTATAGCTAAAGCACTTATACCACAAGCTTCTGCTATTTTAGCTATCTCCACTGCATTTATGCTATTGTCGTCCCAACCTTTTCTTATTTTTAAAGTTACTGGCTTATCTGAATTTTTAACTACGGCCTTTAAAACTTCTTCAGCGAGCTTAGGATTTTTCATAAGAGCTGATCCATCACCATTTTTAACAACTTTAGGTGCTGGACATCCCATATTTATATCTAATACTTCATTTGGGTATTCATTCATTATTTGAGCAGCCCTTCCCATAAACTCTGGGTCTGAGCCAAATATTTGAACTGCTACTGGATGCTCTGCATCTTCTATTTTAAGCATTTTTTTAGTATTCTCATCATCATAACATAATGCCTTAGCATTTATCATTTCCGTATAAAGCATTCCACAGTTTTGTTCTTTACATATAAGCCTAAATGGTAAGTCTGTTACACCAGCCATTGGCGATAAAAAGACTTTATTTTCAAGCTCTAAATTTCCTATTTTTATCATTTGTCTCCTCCTATATGATGTATTTTTATTATTTATATATATCCATAAATTAATTCATTATCACAAAATTCATAATTTAGATACATATTTTGAAATTGATTTATTCAAAAAAAGAATTGGGCAAATAACCCAATTCCCTCTATTCTTTGTTCTTCTCGTATATTAATCTTAATCCTTCTAAAGTTAAGTATTTATCTACATAGTCTATAGAATCTGTTTCTGATGCTATAAGAGTTGATAATCCTCCTGTAGCAACAACTTTTATGTTTTCATAATCAAGTTCTTTTTTCATCATTTCTATTATCTTATCAACTAATCCCACATATCCATAAACTATTCCAGCTTGCATAGCTGATACAGTATTTTTGCATACTGTAGTTCCTGGTTTTATAAGTTCAACTCTAGGAAGTTTTGATGCTCTTTGGAATAAAGCTTCACTTGATATCTTTATCCCTGGAGCTATAGTACCTCCTAAGTATTCACCTTTATCAGATATAGCACAGAATGTTGTAGCTGTTCCAAAATCAACTATTATAAGTGGATATTTGTACTTTTCTATACCAGCAACAGCATTTACAATTCTATCTGCCCCTACTTGCTTAGGATTGTCGTATTTTATATTCAATCCTGTTTTTATCCCAGGACCAACTATCTTAGGATTTATGTTACAGTATTTTATACAAAAATTTTCAAGAGAATGCATTACATTTGGTACAACTGAAGATATTATTATATCCTCTATTTCATTTATATCTATATTATCAAATTTAAATAAGTTACTTATTAACATTCCATATTCATCAGACGTCTTTTCTTTGTCTGTGTTTATTCTCCAGTCTTTTATTAACTGTTTTTCTTTATATATACCTAAAACCATATTGGTATTTCCAACATCAAATACTAAAAGCATTTATTATTAACCTTCTTTCTACCTTTTGATGACTTTTTTTAGGGCCATTATAACAGGTGATACTACTAAAGCTCCAATTATCGCTTCAGGTATACCATTTGTTGCTGCAAGAGTAAATATAAATGTTCCTGCAGTAGAAGCACTTGCCCCACTTACTTCAGCAAACCTAGCTCCATATAAGATATAAATCATGCCTAAAACACCTGCTGTGTTTATTATAGAACCTAATCCTCCGGCTAATAATCCTGATATAGATGCTTTTTTAGTTAACTTCATGGCGAATTCATATATATAATACGCTAGTATTCCTATCAACACTCTTGGAAGTATAGACACTAGTGGATTAATAAATGCGAAAGATGTTATCGTAGGTTGAGTCAATGCCTTTATAAGGCTAGTCAGACCAAATATAAACCCTACTGTAGCTCCAACTATAGGACCTTCTATAATTGAACCTATGATAACAGGTACATGCATTATAGTTGCATTAGTGGGTCCTATAGGTATATACCCTATCCCTGGTATCATTGACATCATAATAGATACTGCGGAAAGCACACCTATTATAGCCATCTTTCTTACGTTCACATTTTTTGTAGCTTTTGTTTGCACGTTCATAAAATACACCTCCGTTCCAGCTCATAAAGATGCCGGACTTCTTAAATTATTTAGTTTTTTTAATTCCCTTGATATCAAGTCAGGCTCCTATATCTCAAGGATGCCAGCTGTAACAAGAATAATTGTATCAATAGGAAATAACATTGTCAACAATTCTTAGTTTCCTATTATTTCTTTATATGAAGGTATATTCTTTATAGAATTTGCATTTTTTATTGCATTTATTACACTTTTTTCTACAACCTCTGTAGCTATAGAACTAACTAAAGTTATATCTGACTCTATTTCCCCTGTAGCCATTGTGAAAATTGTATCTCCATCATGAGGTGTATGTATAGGGAATATAGATTTTGCATAACCATTATGTGCCACTTGAGATACTTTCTTGCACCCTGCTTTATCCAGCTTAGCATTAGTAATAACTACCCCTATAGTAGTGTTATCTATGCTAAATCCACCTTTTGAGAATCCTTCTTTCAAAATATCATAAGTGCTAAGATTTTTCTTTTTACTATCATCTAAAACCCCAGCTATTAATTTCCCATCTTCATACACATCTCCAAAAGCATTTACAGCAACTAATGCAGATACAACTAATCCATTTTCTAATTCTATAGAATAGCTTCCTATTCCACCTTTCATACAGTATTCTGGTCCTCTTATCTTTCCTACTGTAGCTCCACATCCTGCACCATAATTACCTTGTCTTAACTCTTTATCTGTGGCAACTTCACAAGCCTTATACCCCATATCTATATTTGGTCTACATTTTGGATCCCCTACTATTAAATCAAATAATACAGCTCCAACTACTATAGGTACTTTAGCTACTCCAACATCAAACCCTATATTATGTTCTTCCAAATATTTGCTTACTCCACATGTAGATTCTAATCCAAATGCAGAGCCACCAGACAGAACAACTGCATGTACTTTTTGTATCATATTTATAGGATCTAATAAATCAGTTTCTCTTGTACCCGGCGCTGAACCTCTAACATCTACTCCACATGTAGCACCTTCTTCACATATAACAACAGTACATCCTGTTAACCCTTCAGTATCTTGAACTTGACCTACTTTTATACCTTTTACATCTAAAATATTGTTATACATATCCTTTAATCCCCCTTATAGAAATCTCTCCTGATATAATCTCTTTAATAGAACCATCATTTCTCTTTATAATTAAATTTCCCTCTTCATTTATATCTAAACATCTAACTAATTCTTTTTCTTCGCCTCTTATGGTGTATATTTCCTTTCCAATTATAGCTGAATGTCTTCTACAAATATCTAAAACTTTTTCTTTTGAATTATTATTTATATACTCTAGATACAGACTTTCAAATTCTAATAATATATTCCTTACTATATCGACTCTAGATACAATATAATTTTCCTTATATAGAGATGTAGCTACATCACATATTTCCTGGGAAAACTCCATAGTTTTTACATTTATTCCAATACCTAAGACAATATGATTAATTCTTTCTATTTCTGCAGATAGTTCAGTTAATATTCCACATATTTTTTTTTCATTTAATATAATGTCGTTTGGCCATTTGATTTTAGCATTTACACCTAGCTTATTTAAAGCTTCCACTATACTTGCTCCTGCTATTAATGTTATGAATGGTGCCTTATATGGAACTATATTTGGTTTAAGTATTATACTCATCCATATTCCTTCATATGAATTAGAATGCCAATTCCTACCTAGCCTACCTCTACCTTTTGTTTGCTCTTCGCTTATAATAACTGCACCTTCAGACTCTTCATTACCTATCTTCTTAGCATAATCATTTGTAGAATCAATTGTGTCGAAATGAATAATTTTCTTACCTAAAATTTTAGTATGTAGATTATGGTATATATTATCATAAGTAAGTAAATCATCAGGCTTTTCTATCAATCTATATCCTTTCTTGTTTACTGATTCAATATTATATCCCTCTTCTCTAAGAGATTTTATATGTTTCCAAACAGCTGTTCTAGATATTCCTAATTTTTTAGATAATTCTTCCCCTGAAATAAATTTACTTTTATTATCTAATATTTCTTGTATTATCTTCTTTCTCATCCTTCACCTCTATCTATAAAAACTTTATACAACCGTATTACTTTTTTAATTTATAACTAATTATACATTATCTATTAATATTTTCACATTTCAAATAACTTTTAATTTTAATTTATTTTTAATCAACATTACATTAATTAGCATTCTAACAAAATAACTATTTATTTAACACTCTAAAGCTTTATCTATTCAATGAGAACAAAAATATCACCATTCATTATAAAAAGATTTATAACCTATTCTATTAGCTTTAATTTTATATTTTATTAATATACTAAATGCATTATAGATTTATAGTATAAAAAAGAACCTTGATTAATCAAGGTTCTTTTTTATACTACTTGTTATCTATATCATTTTGAGTAGTGTCTTCATTTGTAGTATTTTCTAGGTTATTATATTTTACTTCAGACTCTTCTGTTGTTATAGCAGTTGTATCAACTTTAGATTCATTATTTTCTAAAGGCAATTCTTTATCAAAAGCTTTTATAAATTGCTCTGCATCTAAAGTTTCATGTACTAATAATGCTTGAGCTATATACTCTAAACTATCCATATTATCTTGTAGTAATTTTTTAGTTCTAGCATAAGCTTCATCAACTATTCTGCTTACTTCCTTATCTATTTCATAAGCTATTTCTTCTGAGTAATTCTTTTTAGAATTGAAGCTATTTCCTAGGAATACCTCATCCTCTTGATCACCAAATGCCATAGGTCCAAGCTTTGAACTCATTCCATATTTAGTAACCATACTTCTAGCTGTAGATGCTACTCTTTCTAAGTCATTTGATGCTCCCGTAGATATATCATCTAAAACTAATTCTTCAGCAACTCTACCACCTAGTAAGACAACTATGTTTTCTTTCATTTCATTCTTCGTTGCATAGAATTTATCTTCAACAGGAAGTTGCATAGTAAATCCTCCTGCTCTTCCTCTTGGTACTATTGTAACTTGATGAACTGGGCTTACATGTTCAAGTACATGCGCACAAACGGCATGACCTGCTTCATGATATGCTGTAAGTCTTCTTTCAGGTTCACTTATTACTCTAGACTTCTTAGCAACACCTGCTATAACTTTTGTTATAGCTTCTTCTATTGTTTCCATTTGGATTTTCTTTTCTCTTTTTCTAGCTGTTAATATAGCAGCCTCATTCATTAAGTTCTCTATATCTGCTGGAGTAAATCCAGGTGTTCTCTTAGCTAAAACTTCAATATTAACATCATCTGCTAATGGCTTATTCTTAGAATGAACCTTAAATATAGCTTCTCTACCTTTAACATCTGGTGCTCCTACAACTACCTGTCTATCAAATCTTCCTGGTCTAAGTAATGCTGGATCAAGTATATCTGGTCTATTAGTTGCAGCCATTATTATGATTCCTTGATTAACACCAAAACCATCCATTTCAACTAGAAGTTGGTTAAGTGTTTGTTCTCTCTCATCATGACCTCCACCAAGACCTGCTCCTCTTTTTCTACCAACAGCATCTATTTCGTCTATAAATATTATAGCTGGTGCATTCTTTTTAGCTTGTTCAAATAGGTCTCTAACTCTAGATGCCCCTACCCCAACAAACATTTCAACGAAGTCAGAACCACTTATACTAAAGAATGGAACTCCTGCTTCTCCTGCAACTGCTCTTGATAAGTAAGTCTTACCTGTACCCGGAGGACCTACCATAAGTATACCTTTTGGTATTCTTGCTCCTAAATCAATATACTTTTTAGGGTTTTTCAAGAAGTCTACAACTTCTTGTAAATCTTCTTTTTCTTCATTTAAACCTGCTACATCTTTAAATGTAACTCTAGTTTTTTCGTCATCTTTATGAACTTTAGCTTTTGACTTACCGAAGTTCATAACCTTTCCGCCTCCGCCTTGAGACTGATTCATGAAGACAAACCATATTATTACCATGAAGAATATTAATAATAGTGTCGGTAACATTTCTACAAACCAAGGAGTTGATGGTCTTGGCTCTCCACCAAACACTAATTTACCTTCCATAGCTTGGCTTAAGATTTCATTAGCTAATTTATCTCCCATTACTTCTTTTGGAACATATGACCTAAACTTTACGTTAGAGTTTTTTATAGTTCCTTCTACTGCAGTCCCATCAACAAAATGTATTCTTGATACATTTCCTTTTTCTAATTCTCTATATACCTTAGAGAACTGCATATTTTCTATCTTTTCAGTAGGTTTTCCTGAAAACTGTACTATTCCTACTATGATTATAAATATTAGTAGGTAGAAACCTATTCCCTTGAAAAATTTATTCAAAAGAAGTCCTCCTTTCCTATATCGTTTTATTCTATATTTTCTTAAAGGTAATCTTTAAGACTTCCTTTGTACTATTGTCTATTTTGTAATTTTCACTATTTTTATAATCACCTACACATAAGATACCTTGCTCATCTACTATTATAGGTACATTGCATCTTTCTTCTCTAGGTATTTTTAAATCTATAAATAAGTCTTTTATTTTTTTGCTTCCTGCTGAAAGCTTTATCTTATCGCCTTCTTTTCTACTTCTTACTACTATACCCCCTTTTACTTTATCAAAATCAAAACCTTTAGATTTCTTATCTAGTTTCATACTCTTATATCTATCTATATTCATTGTTTGAGTTTCTAAAACTAAATTAAGTTCTTTTACTTTAATAAAACCGTTACTAGGTAAATTATAACAAAACTCTATAGTTTCGTTAACTATTTCTTTATTAATTAATAGTATAGTATTTTTTCTTCTATATGCAAATATCCCCCTTGGAAGGGTTATCATTTTATCTATCTTTTTATTATCTTCTAATTGCATAATGTCTTCTATATGCTTTTGGTCTACAAAGTTAGTATCTCCAAGTATATGTTTTATACCTTTTCTTAATACCCTTACCTTGATAGCATCATGAAGTTTTGAATACTTTTGTATATCTATTTCGCAGGCATCTTCTTGTAAATTGGAAACTTCTTTAAATTTAATTTCTGATTCTTCTTGGATATAATCGCTGTCAGTTTTTAAACTATTACTCATTCTTACTATAGATTCTATTACATTTGGATTAAAATTATCCTTCATATATGGTATAAGTTCTAATCTTATTTTATTTCTGGTGTATATAGTTTCTAGATTTGTATGATCTATTCTTGGATTTAATTCGTATTCTTCACAATAAGCTTCTATATCTTTTCTATCTATATCTAATATAGGTCTTATTATATTGTTGTCTCTTATATATTCTATTCCTCTTAATCCTTGAAGTCCAGTCCCTCTCATTATTCTCATAAGTATAGTTTCTGCTTGATCATTTAAGTTATGACCTATAGCTATCTTATTAGATTTTGTCTTTTGCTTTATTTCTTCAAACATTTCATATCTAAGTTTTCTTGCACCTTCTTCTACAGATAAACCATTTTCTTTACAGTACTTAGGTACATCTATAGATTTAACAAAGGATGTTACTCCTAAATTTTCACAAAGTTGAGTTATATATAGTGCATCTTTTTGTGCTTCTATACCTCTTATTTGGTGATTTAAATGAGCTGCATATACTTCTATATCTAGTTTTTCTTTTAGTCTATAAAGTATATGTAATAGACAAACAGAGTCTGGTCCCCCAGAAAGTCCTAAAACTATTTTATCTCCATTTTCTATTAGATTATATTTATTTATAGTACTTAGTACTTTTTCAAATATCATATATTAATACCTCTTACATCTAGTTTTTAGTAACTTTTTATGTATAAAGTTTCTATAAAAAAACTATAAACCCTTGTACGTTTTTTAAAACATTCAAAGTTTAGTATAGTTATTATAATACCAAATAAATTAAATAAAAGGTAGTACTTTAACTACCTTTATAAAATTTATATATTTCTATTATTCTTTAATTTCTAACAAAATATCTATTTTATTTCTACCGTTAAACAAATCCATTATATTTATGTCATAATCTATATTTAATTTTATGCAGTTTTCTGCTTTTTTATCTATTTTTAAATCTCTTGTTTTAGTCTCTATTATAAATAAACCTTGTGGAGTTCTATATTTACTTTCATTTACAACTCCCTTTTCAAAATTCATAGTAGAATTTACTTCACCGAACTTCTTTATACTAACCTTATTATCAGATATTTTAATAGTTGTTGTAGTTGGTTTATCCATTTCCACTTCCTTATAAACTACATATAAATCTTCATTTTTATAGTATATGTTTGCATCAGCCTGTTGTCTAATAGTATCTAGTACTCTTTTCTTTTCATATTGTGTTGTAACTATATTTATTTTAGCATTCACTTCTTTTTCCTCCTAAAACAAATATAAACTTTAGATAATATCTAAAGTTTATATTTGTTGATTAGTACTTTTGTATTTCAACATGATTTACATTATCTATATCTCTTTTTATAAACTCTGTGGCTATACTAGCGAATTTTTCAGGTATATCAGAGACATAGTATTCATAATATGCTCTTTCATTACCATCTTTTCTTAATATATCTTCTTCTTCTAGTACTTTTTTCAAATCCATAGCAGTTTCTTTAGCTGGATTCACTAATTTAATATCTTCTCCAACATATTCTCCAATAGTTCTCTTTAATATTGGGTAGTGAGTGCATCCTAGCACTAAAGAGTCTATCCCTTCATTAACTAGCTCTTCTAAATATTTTTCAGCTGTTAGTCTAGCTATTTCTGTATTTGCCCAACCTTCCTCTACTATTGGCACAAATAAATTGCAAGCCTTATCTATTATCTTTATATCTTTATCTATTTTAGCTATTTCTGCATTATAAGTTTTAGAACGTACCGTACCTTCTGTTCCAATAACACCTACTATTTTATTTTTTGTAGAATATGCAGCTGTTCTAGCTCCTGCTTCTATAACACCTATTATAGGTATATCATATTTTTCATTAGCCTCTTTTAAGCATCTAGCAGTAGCTGTATTACAAGCTATAACAATAGCTTTTACACCTTTAGATATTAAAAAGTTTATTGCTTGGAAGGTATATTTCATTACTGTATCCTTTGATCTAGGACCATAGGGAACCCTTGCTGTATCCCCAAAGTAGATTATATTTTCATTAGGTAAGATTTTCATTATTTCTTTTAAGACTGTTAATCCACCTAATCCAGAATCAAATACCCCTATAGGTCTATCACTCATCATAAACACCTGCTTTACTTCTTAGAGTCTATTGCTAACTCTATTAATTTATCTATTAGATTAGAATATTCTAATCCTGTTACTTCCCACATTTTAGGATACATACTTATATTAGTAAACCCTGGTAATGTGTTTATTTCATTTATGAATATTTCTCCTGACTTTCTGTCTATAAAGAAGTCTACTCTTGAAAGTCCTTTACCATCTATTCCTTTAAATGCATCTACTGCCATCTTTCTTATATTTTCCATATCTGCATCACTTATTTTAGCTGGTATTTCATAAGTAGATGCTCCGTTTATATATTTATCCTCATAATCATAGAAATCTTTAGCTGGCTTTATTTCTCCTGCTATAGAAGCCTTAACTTCTTCATTTCCTAAAACAGAAACTTCTATTTCTCTTGCATCTACACCTTGCTCTAAAACTATTCTTGAATCGAATTTTAAAGCTTCATTTATTCCATTTAAAAGTTCTTTTCTATTTGTTGCTTTAGATATACCAACACTTGAACCTAAATTAGCAGGTTTTACAAATACAGGATAATCTAGCTCTCTTTCTATTTTGTTTAGTTCTTCTTCTGTGTTATTGTTAAATACTATTTTAGTTGTATAAGTATAATTTACTTGGGGTAATCCCATTTGAGAGAATACTTTTTTACATACAAGTTTATCCATACCAACGCTTGAAGCTAAAACACCACAACCAACATATGGTATTTGGCTTATCTCAAATAATCCTTGTATTTTACCATCTTCTCCATATGGTCCATGTAAAACTGGGAATAATACGTCTATCTTTTCAAATCTTCCATCTTCAAATTTTATACCTACTTCTCTATTTCCAACAGGTATAAGGTTTATTTCAACATTTTTATTAGCCAAATTCTCCCATTGTCCATTTTTTATGTTTTCTTCACTACCTTCATAATACATCCATCTTCCATCTTTAGTTATCCCTATTGTGAATACATTGTATTTATTTTTATCTATATGTTTATATATTGAAGCAGTTGAAGATAAAGAAACTTCATGCTCTCCTGATTTTCCACCAAATATTAAAGCCACATTAAGTTTGCTCATTAACAATCTCACCTTTCTGGTTTATTTTCTAATTCAAATATTATATGCATTTTACTATCTAAATGATTATTATAGTCCATTATAACAAAAAAATAAAGGAGCCAAGCTCCTTTTTGCGCATTTTTCATCAATTTTCACTATTATTTTGCAAACACATGGTTCCCTATTCTCATATGAGGACTCAAAGTTTTTATCCACTTGCAAGTGGCTATATCTGGATTCCAAAAATATATAGATTCGTTAGTTGGATCGGTTCCATATAAAGCTTCTCTTGCTGCTTTATATGCACTTTCTGTTGGATCCATTTTTATTGAACCATCATTTACAACAGAAAAAGCATTTTTCTGATATATAACATCTCTTATTGTATTTGGAAATCTAGGATCTTTTACTCTATTTATAACAACTGCCGCTACTGCTACCTGACCCTCATAAGATTCTCCTCTGGCTTCTCCTGACACTAATCTAGATAACAATAAAAGCTCATCATTTGTTATGTTTAAAACTTCCTTTTCTTGTTTTTTGGTAATACCTTCTTCTACAGTAGGTACTTCACTTGTTCCTAAATCTTTTCCTTCTGCTAGTACCACATTCGTACATAACAACATGTAGAATAAAATAATTAACGATACTATAGATTTATAGCACCTGCCCATTCTTATGTCACTCCTTTAGTTTTTTAATATTGAATCTATGATTTCTGCTATTTTAAATTTAACTTCTACTCTACTAACTTCTTCTTTAGTTTTATGAGTTATTAAATTGTATTCTTCTTCAGTTAATACTTCCTTTAACTTTTCATCTGTAGCCTTATCTATAACTCCATTTTCTTCATCTATAAAACATAAAGGTGGAAACATTACGCACCACCAATTTTTGCCTGTTCCCTCTCCGATAACTATCTTCAAAGCCTTATATTCCCCTGCTGGAAGAACTACACTTGAATATTGCTTAGTTGGAAAATTACTATATTCTATCCCTACCTTTATGTCATAAGTATATCCATTTTCTTTTATAATATTCTCACTTATTTTTTCTATTTGGTCATATTCATTCTTTATTATTTCTTCACTTTGGCTTATATTTTTTGATTTTGATAGTTTAGGTTGAAGATACTCAATAACCGCATCCCTTACTTTTAGCTTTAGTTCTTGATCTTCATCTGAATCACTATTTGCTATAACATGAAATCTAATTAACTTATCTTTATAATTTTCTGATAATGAATTTATATTTTTGACCTCTCCATTTATAGTTAGTGTCATTAGGCTTATAACGCCTATAAGACTTAATACTAATATTATCAATCTTATCCTTATCTTATTCATAATTATTTCCCCCTCAAAATATTTCTATTTTGAGTATATCCAATCTGCACTTTTTTATACTTTTGCATTTGAATTTTAAATTACTTTATATCACACATAAGAATTCTATTTTTAATTTGTTTATAAAAAATAGAAATTTTTTTATTTTGTTACAATAAAAAAAGAAGGTTTTACCTTCTTTTAAATTTCTTTATTATTCACTGTTCTTTCTATCATAAAGTTTTCTGCTTTTTCAATATGCTCTTTAGCATATTTCTTAGCAAGTTCATTATCTCCCTTTTTTATTGCATCTACAATAGCTTTATGTTCATCTATTATATTTTTCACTGTTTCATAATCAGCTATGTATGTCTCTCTAAATCTGTATACTTGCTCCCATAAAGAATTTATCAACTGATGAAGTTTTTTATTGTTAGTTGATTTAAATATACACTCATGAAATTCTACATCTTTTTTAAGAAGGGCATCAACATCTGAGCTTTTAGCACTTTCTTCAAATTCTTTCGCTATTTTTTCAAGTTCTTTTATATTTTCTGGATTTATTCTTTCTGCTGCTAAAGATGATGCTAACCCTTCTAGTGTTGCTCTTATTTCTAATACGTCTATTATATCTTTTAATGACATATTAGCTACATAAGCACCTTTTCTAGGTAACATAACAACAAGCCCTTCTAACTCAAGTTTTCTTATAGCTTCTCTAACTGGAGTTCTACTTACGCCTAACTGTTCTGCTAGCTGAACCTCCATTAATCTTTGTCCTGGATTTAACTTTCCTTCTACTATTGCTTCTCTAAGATTTTCAAATACTACATCTCTTAGTGGCTTATAATCATCTAGATTTAATTTAGTTAAGTTATCCACAAATTTCAACTCCTTTTTCACTACTGCTTACAACATATACTTGAGAATATTGCTGTAATAGTATGTCTTTACACTTTAGTGCATTTTCAGATTTATCAAATAATCCAAATACTGTAGGTCCACTACCACTCATCATAGAACCTAAAGCACTATTAGCCATCATTATTTCTTCTATTTCATTTATTTCCTTATGAATTTTACTAGTTACATTTTCTAATACATTTGACATATTTTTTGATAAGGAATCTATATCCCCTTTTTCTAGACACTCAATTAAAAGTTTATTATTAGGTCTATTTTCTATATTATTTAAGTCTAAACCTTGATATACATCTTTTGTAGACACAAATAGGTTAGGCTTACATATAAGTATACTTATATTTTTAGGCAGCCCTTTTATGTAACTAAGTTTTTCTCCAATTCCTTCTGCTAATGCAGTTTTCCCAGAAATACAGTATGGAACATCTGCTCCTAACTTTAAACCTAGCTCCTGTAACTCTTGCTCTGTTAAATTTAATTTCCATAGTTTGTTAAGTCCAACTAATACTGCTGCTGCATTTGAACTCCCACCTGCCATACCTGCTGCTACAGGTATATTTTTCTCTATAAATACCTCAATCCCTTTATTTATATTGAATCTTTGCCTTAAAAGTTCAATAGCTTTGTATACTATATTGTCATTATCTAGTGGTATATGGCTACTATTACTCTTTATAACGACGTCATTTGTATCTAATTGCTTTATCTTTATAACATCATACAAGTCAATTGTCTGCATTATCATTTCTACTAGATGGTACCCGTCGTCTCTTTTTCCTAGCACATCTATAGATAGATTAATTTTTGCTCTACTTTTTAATTCTATAGAATTCATCATATCCTCCTTGTATATAGTATAATGTATTCTCAGCTATTAACATTATACTACAAAAAATAAAATAATAGGGGATTGTCCCCCCTATTATTTTATTTTTTACAATATATTTTAATCTGCTAAAACGACCTTCTTTTCTAATATTAAACATTTTCCTGGTCTTAATGGTTCATCAACTTTTATCTCATTAACCTCTGCTATCTCTTCCTCTGTAGTATTATATTTCTTAGCTATATTCCAAAGACTATCTCCTTCTTTGCATATATAAACTATTATACTTGGAGCCTTAGATAAATCATAAATTCCTAAATCATCACCTTTTATTATAAAACTTTCTGATTTCTTATCTATACCCTCTATAAATCTCTTTATTTTCATATTAATATCTATTTCATCTCTATTTAAGTCTACATCTATTTTTTCTATACTAACTGTATTAAATACCTTACAAGTATCTGTTAATCTATCTATCTCTATATCATGTTCAAAAGGAATTTCTTCACTTATTCTATAAACCATTTTTAGCCCTTCCACTGGAACATAAAGAATATCTACTCTTACTATACCTTGGATAACACTCTTGTTATCTTCTATATAAGCATTTTCTATTGATATTGATGGACAAACACTAACTATATCCTTTATTTGTATATCATCTTTATCATTCTTTATGCTTTCTTTTACAACAAAATTTTCTGTTCCACTGTATAATATTTTATTTACATCTATAGCTCTATGATCAAATTTTAGTATTTTTTGAGGAGAGTACGCATCTTGTAATACCTCTCTCGTAGTTTCATCTGTTACTTTAACTTTACTACTAACTGTGCAATCTATATCTAGTATACCCGTATTACTATCTCCATTTTGCTTAAATGTATGGTTAAAATCTCCCATAAATAACATAGCTTCTTCTTTCATACCATCACAAGCTCCAGGAACCTCTATAAATTGTGTAAAATCTATACCAATTCTATCTAACTCTACTAGTTCACCATCATATGTACAAGCCAACGGGTTTACTTCTAGTACCCCACCAACGATTACTTTATTGTCTGCTATCCTAGTTTCTTTTATCCTAGCATTTGGATTTAAACTTATTATAGATTGTATTTCTTCTGTATTAACATTTATAGTATCCCTTATTACACTTTCTGTTCTCTCTATACCTATAATGTCTTGATAACTTATCTCTTTTCTATGTTTTTGTATCCCTTCAACTTGAGATACATCTTTAACTATATCTAATCTCTTTTTGTCAAATAAGCTACCTCTTACATTCATAAGAGCACCAACTTTTATCTTTCTTTCATTCATAATAGTACAATCAACATGTTCAATTTCAGGATATAACATATATTCCATGTCTTGGACTATATTATCCTTTTCTATAACTTCATTTATATCAATTCTTCCATCTACACTAGAAACAGTATTTTTATCATCTGTTATATATATTACATTATAGTTGAAACTTCCTCTACAATGTATTTTGCCATCTGCCACCTCTATTTTTTTAATTGCTATGTAACCTTCTGTTTTTATAATGTCATATACATCTGCTTTTTTATCTGGTACAACTACCTCTGATTCTATAAACGTTTGAAATTTACCGAAGTCTATTCTATTATCTACTTTAATTACATCTTTAATTAATTCCATCTTCGTCCCCCCTGTATTAAATAAAACTATCACACTATATTTATATTTAAGGAACAAAAAAAAAATTACACCTATTTTTGATAGGTATAATTTTAACTTACACTTAATTTATCTTGATGTTTAAATACTTTCAACTTTACGTTAGATGTTAATAAATCAGAGTAACTGTAAGATACTCTTGAATAACCATTTGCTTCGTCATATATTTTTACGACAAATACACTTGGATAAACATTTTCTAGTATCCCCTTCTTAGTAACAATCTGTTTTCTTCCCTTATTTGCCTTAAGTAAAATCTTTTTACCTAAGTGCCTCTCTAAGCTAGTTCTTATATTATCTAGCGTTTGAACAGTGGCCATAATATCACCTTCTCTTAAACGATTATATGTTTACATAATATCACATTTAAGAGGTTTTGTCAAATGTTTAAACTAATTATTTTATATATTTTTGATTAAAAAGTCAATAGTATTTTTTAAAATATACAATATAATTTGATATTATTTTTAATAAATTATAGACTTAGGCATAGCCCATCTAAATTTACCTCTTGTTTCTGACCCGCCTATACCCTTCATACCTGTAACAGTTTGCTCTATTACCTCTTCTATTGGTACTATAGTATCTATTCTTGAGCAAGCTATTTTTTCTACCACAAAAACTGGATCTAGAGCATGTATCATTATTCTCCCTGGAGAGCTTGCATAATTTGCTCCTGCTTTGATTAACTGTTCATAATTTGACTGGCATGCTCCAGCAAATATAACTAAATTATCTAGATTAGGTTGCCACTTTCTAGCTTGTTTTACTGTTTTAATAAAATTCATAGAGTTTTTATAATTGCTTAAATCTGTAGTGTTACCTTTTTTAGAAGTTAAAGCATCATGACCAGTGATTACAAGTATATCTGGATTATGTTTTTCTAACAGTGCTCGTACTTCTTTATACTGATTAGGCTCTGGTATAGCAATTCCGACTGCCGGTATTCCTAACTCTGTATAAACATCTAAGCATAGTTTTAGATATTCTTTATCTCCATCAATTTGAAGGACCTTTCCTGGCATACCATAAACATTTGTATTCATTTGTAATTTCGGAACTGCCCTATTCATCTTTTTTTCTCTTTCCTTTGCTTTTCTCATTGATTGAGATATTAAGGACTCTACATTTTTATCTAATAAAACATCTCTTATATTTGGTAATCTTACTGCCTCTAAATCATCTATTGGTGCATCAGCTAATATTCTAAATGCTACTCCTTTTAATATTGCCACTTTTTCATTTTTTTCATCTATGCTAAAAGCTATTATTTTAAATACTATATCTTTCCCATATGATTTTCTTACTACTATATCTCCTATATTCATATTCGTCCTCCCTAATAACTGTTATCTTAATCTATATTATGTTCGATACTTTTTTTTGTTCCTTAAGAATAAAAACATTTTATTGTTGAAAAATTGGAAAGATAATGTTAATATAATATTAAACAAATGCTTATCGATATAAGCAAATATTTATTTCAGGAGATAAATATGACTGATAGAGAAAAAGAAATTTTAGATATTTTGAAAGAAAATCCTATGATTTCTCAACAAGAACTAGCGGATAGACTATCTATAACTCGTTCTTCCACTGCAGTACATATAACTAACCTAATGAAAAAAGGTTATATCAGGGGAAAAGGTTATATATTAAATAAAAGTAATTATGTAACTGTAATCGGCGGTTCTAATATGGATATTCAAGGGTCTACTAACTCACCTCTTGTTATGTTTGACTCTAATCCAGGTAAGGTTGATATATCTTTAGGTGGTGTCGGGAGAAATATAGCTGAAAATATGTGTAGATTAGGGGTAGATACTAAGCTTATTTCTGCCATTGGAAATGATTTATATGGAAATAAGATACTATCAGAATGTAAAGGACTTGGAATAGATGTTGAAGATTGCTTTGTTTCCAATGAAATGCCGACTTCAATATATGTTTCAATATTAAATGATTCTAATGATATGCAAGTAGCTATATCTCATATGGACATTTTAGAAAAAATAGATACTTCATATATAAACTCAAAACATCAGTTTATTAATGAGTCATTAGCAATTGTAATAGATACAAATTTATCTAAAGAGGCTATAGAATATATAACCTCTAAGTATTCTCATATTCCTATATTTGTTGATACTGTTTCAACAGCAAAGTGTATGAAGATAAAAGATATAATAGGACGATTCCACACTGTAAAGCTAAACAAACTTGAAGCCGAAGCTTTATCTGGAATAGAAATAAATAATTTAAAAGACTTAGAACTTTGTTCTAAAATCCTATTAGATCAAGGAGTAAATAAAGTATTTATTACACTTGGAAAAGATGGTGTATTTTCTGCAGCTAAAGAAAATTCCATTAAATTAGATGGAGTAAAGGTTGATATAGTTAATGCAACAGGGGCAGGAGATGCATTTACAGCTAGTTTAGTGTATTGTCATATGAATGATTTTGACCTAGAGTATACAACTAAATTCTCTGTAGCATCATCAATAATAGCGCTATCACATAAAAATACAATAAATCCAAATATGTCTGTAGACAATGTTGAAAAAATACTTAAGGAGATGATTTTATGTTAGAAAAATATTTACAAGTACATCCAGAAGTTAAAAAAGCTATAGAAGCAGGGGAACCAGTAGTTGCATTAGAGTCTACTATAATTTCTCATGGTATGCCATATCCTAAAAATGTAGAAATGGCAAAAAACGTAAGTAAAATAATAAGAGAAAATGGAGCAGTTCCAGCTACAATTGCTATCATAGATGGTGTGTTAAAAGTTGGCCTTACTGAAGAAGAAATAGAATTCTTAGGAACAAGCAAAGATGTTGTTAAAGCTAGTAGAAGAGATTTACCTTTTATTATATCTAAAAAATTAACTGGTGCTACTACAGTAGCTACTACTATGATATTAGCTGATTTGGCAGGAGTTAGAGTATTTGCCACTGGTGGAATTGGTGGAGTTCATAGAGGAGCAGAAAAAACTTTCGATATATCTGCTGATTTACAAGAATTAGCTAATACAAATGTTGCTGTTATATGTGCAGGAGCTAAATCTATATTAGATATAGGTTTAACATTAGAATACTTAGAAACTAACGGTGTACCTGTAGTAGGATTTGGTACAGATGAATTCCCTGCTTTCTACACAAGAAGAAGTGGATTTGGTGTTGACTATAGAGTAGATTCTTCTATGGAAGTTGCTACTGCTTTAAAAGCTAAATGGGACTTAAATTTAAAAGGTGGTATGGTTATAGGTAATCCAATACCTACAGAACATGAAATGGATTATGATACTATAACAAATGCTATAGAATCTGCTTTAAAAGAAGCTGAAGAGAAAAATATAGCAGGTAAAAAAGTTACTCCTTTCTTATTAGATAAGGTTAAGACAATAACTGCTGGTAAGAGTTTAGATTCTAACATAGAGTTAGTTTATAACAATGCAAGAGTTGCAGCTCAAATAGCGAAAGACTTAGCAGACATAAACAACTAATATAGTACCATTAGATTATTATTGACTTAGGTATTAAAACTATTAATTTTATAATAATATATCTAATAATTTATTATACTTAAAATGCACATTAGTAAATAATGTGCATTTTGTTATGTTATAGAATTAAAATTTTCTACATTATCAAACTTATTGTACTTGGAAAATCATATTACTTCATATCTAATTCTTCTTTAGCTAATTTAGGTACGTCGTTAATATTTACTTCCTCAAAACTATCAACCCCATAGATATCTTTTTTTCTCTCCAGTACCTCCAACATGTACACATATATATGCACCTTTCTTCAAGTTTTTATCTGCATAAAAACTTACCTTAATTGACTTACCTTTTTTGTTATAGGCTGTTGTTTCATATTTGTATATCCAAGGATTTTTTTCTTTGTTATTTTCAATCACACCATCTTGTTCTATTTTTACAAAATACTTATCAGTTCTAATTGATGTTCTCATTTCATCTAAAAAAAAGATCTTTGTTTATCTTAACCCCCATATATATACCTAGTGTTAAGATACCTATAATAATTATACAAATCAAATTTTTAAAATAATTCTTTTCTTTTTTCAAAATTATTAACTCCTTTATTATCTATTTTTTCTTTATTTGATTACAATATATTATTATTCTAAAATCAATATATTTTATTGTTTTTTCAATAAATAATATATATTATTAACTAGATATAAAGTTACGAAAATAAAAAAGAACATATAAATATATCAATTATAAACAATCTTCTGCAAACATATTTAAAGCACTAACTAAAAAAGGTTACTCCAATAATTCAAAATCATCAGAGTAACCTACATATTAATCTTCTTTTAAGTTAGGTATTACTTTTTTTATTTCTTCTATTTGATGCCATGTTCTTTCTAGACTGTTTTCAGATATATAGCTTTTTACTTCACTTAAGTTTGTAAATTCCTTTACTGATAAGTCATCCTCTTCGTTCATGTATCTTAGAATAAACATAAATTTACCTTACTTTCCACAACACTTCTTATATTTCTTTCCACTTCCACATGGACAAGCGTCATTTCTTCCAACCTTTTCTTCTTTAACAACTGTCTTAGATGTCTTGTAAGCTTTTTGTAATTCTTTTCTCTTAGCTTCTGGTAATATTTCATTCCAGCCTGGTAAGTTATATAACCAATGAGCTTCTACAGCTACCATATTGTAGTATAACTTTTCCCAATCTATATCTAATTTTATAGTGCTATCTGCTTCTATAGTTTCTAATGTTATGTCTTCTTTTAAACTTTCACTTATTCCATCTATGAATCCCATGAAGTATTCAACTGATGTATTGTACTTAGCAGCTAACTCGCTAACTACACCTTCTACAACTTCTTGCTTATTATTTAATAACTCGTTGTATATTGAAGCTTCTACCTTTAAATAATCTTCCCAGAACTTTACTTCTGCTTCTTGACTTTCATGGTTATCACTTAAGTTTCTCCATTCAGTATATAAACTCATACGTTTTTCCTCCTAAAACCTTCTATAATATAATTATTAGATTAACTCTTCTATTATATCACAATTAAATAATTCTTTTAATACTTTTATAGCATACTCTTGGTCTATAAAGAAAGGGCTACTTGCTATAGTTATAACTTTGGCACCTTTTATTAATTCCTTTATTTTAGATACTCTCTTATCATAAGAAATATACTCCATATCTTTAGAAAATATGTCTAAATCTATATCTAGCACATACTCTCCTTCTATATCCATTTCAAATCCATAAGAACTATCAATTATTATTACTTCTGAAAAAATATTGTGCTTTAATGCTGGTTGTATAAAGTTACCTACATTAAGTACTTCATTTGTATATCTAAATACATCATCAAGACTATTCATGTCTACATTGTAATTTTCAGGTTCCCTCATATCTTTATGTTGGTCTACATGCACTAGTTTACAACCTTTTTTAAACTTATTTGATTTCAAGCTATTTATCCAAAAATAAAAAGCATGGTTGTGGTTATCGAAAATATAAATGTCCTTATCTTCTTTTTTATAAAAAACCATATTTTTAAGACCCTTAGCCTTTATCTCTTTATCTTCATCAATCTCATTAAACACTATTTCTTCACCAACAGCAACATCTTCTAAAGTACCTTCGATTAATGACGGTACAAATATACTTTTATTACTTCTTTCCTCATAAGAAAATATATTATTTCCCTTTGGTCTATCTATATAAAATCCTTTGTATCTATCCATAATATCTCCTTTTATTTTAATTTATTGTCTAAATTATTATACTATATAGTTTACATTTTTTTATTTTCTAATTACCTACCTTTTATCTTACACTAATGTAATCAATCTGTTATCTGTACGTAAGGCTTTTTTTGTATATTTATCTTATAATATGTATATAGAAAGAACAACTTATTTAAATTTTAAAATATCAATTATTTAACATAGACTATTAAATATTTTAGGAGGAATTATAAAATGATAACATTAATATTAACAACAATATTTTTAATACCTTTAGCTTTAACATTTTTAGCTTACGCAACAACTAATGGTTTTTGTGTTAATCCTATGCAATATAATACTGAAGAAGATTCTATAGACTTAATAAATCTAAATAGTGTTTTATCACTAAGTTTTGATAATAACTTATAAATTAAAAAGTGAAGTACTTCAAGATTATTAAATAATTTTGAAGTACTTCACTTTTTTAGATTATATAAAAATATTTCATATAATTTATCAAATACAATATTTTTTATTTAACGAATAAATTCCAAGGATGTTCTTGTGGTGGTTCACAAACAAACTCCATTCTTTCCTTTGTCGTAGGATGGTCTATTTCTATTTTATGAGACCATAAAGCTATTTGTTGTCCAACTTTATTTACATCTTGTCCATATCTTTGGTCTCCAAATAGAGGGTGTTTTCTACTTGAAAATTGTACCCTTATTTGATGAGGTCTTCCTGTTTTTAAGTCTATTTCAACTAAACTAAATTTCCCCTTAGTACTTAAAGTTTTATAACTTAATTCAGCATTCTTTGCTTCTTTATGGTCTTTTTTTACTACACTAACCATATTAGTTTTCTTATTCTTATAAAGATAATCTTTTAAAGTATCACTTTCTTTATTCATTGTTCCATGTATAACTGCCCTATATGTTTTTTTTAAAGTTTTAGTTCTTACTTGATCAGATAATCTTGAAGCAGCTTTTGATGTTTTGGCAAACACCATAACTCCACCGACTGGTCTATCTAATCTATGTACTAATCCTATATAAACATTCCCTGGCTTGTTATACTTTTCTTTTACATATTGCTTTAAAAGATTTACCATATCTTTATCATTTGTATCATCACCTTGAGATAGTATATTTACAGGTTTTTCTACTACTAGTAAATGGTTGTCTTCGTATATGACTTTAATCATTACTTAGACTCCCATCTTCCAAATATACCACATGGTAATACCTTCCCATCTTTAGATGCAGGTATACCTATTTCTCCACCATATATTTTTCCACCTTTAGCTTTCTTAGCTACTGTAGCATCTAATATATGTTCAAGTATTATTGGTGATAATCCTGTTGTATATGAGTTTATTAAGAAGAATAAAGGTTTGTCTGATAATACTTTTGTACATAATTCAACTAAACCATATAACTTATCTTCTATTTGCCATACTTCTCCCTTTGGTCCTCTTCCGTATGAAGGTGGGTCCATTATTATAGCATCATATTTATTACCTCTTCTTATTTCTCTTTCTACAAATTTAACAACATCATCAACTATAAATCTTACTTTTCTATCTCCTAAACCTGATGTATGTAAATTTTCTTTAGCCCAAGTTACCATACCTTTAGATGCATCTACATGGCATACTTCTGCCCCTGCTGCTGCACAAGCTACTGTTGCTCCACCAGTATATGCAAATAAGTTAAGTACTTTTATTGGTCTACCTGCATTTCTTATTTTATCCATTGACCAATCCCAGTTAGCTGCTTGTTCTGGGAATAATCCTGTATGCTTAAATCCTGTTGGACTTATATTAAACTTTAATTCTTTGTAGCTAACAGTCCATTTCTCTGGGTACTTTTTTTTATGCTCCCATTGTCCTCCACCTCTACTACTTCTGTGGTAGTGTCCATGAGGATTTTTCCATAATCCACTTTCATGTGGTATTGGCCACATAACTTGAGGGTCTGGTCTTCTTAAAACTATATCTCCCCAACGTTCTAATTTTTCCCCGTTACCCATATCTATAAGTTCATAGTCTTTCCATTTATCTGCTAATAATAACATTTATGTCCTCCTAAAATTTTTATTCTTAATCTATGTATTATATCATATATTTAACTAATATTTTCGGTATTTTCAATACTTTATATACTTATTCTTATGTATATATAATTTTATTTTTTATTAATTTTATTTAGTTTCCTAGCATATTCTATATAATAATTGATTTTTAATAGGGGGCGATTTTATGATGAGAAATTCTCAAGTTGGATACAACTGTATATATAATTTGTTGCATGTAAAATTTAATGAAGACTTTGGGAGAGATGGAAAATTTTCATACGATTTACAGTATCCTTCTTTTTATGCTTTTAAAAATACATATTTTAAGGTTAACCCTTCTATACTTTCCCAATTAAATAGTACTATAAAGGCCAATGTCAATGACTTTAAGGAAGGAACCTTAAAAGAAGAAGAAGAAATGGATAGAAAGTTTAATATTATGTCATGCTATGCTGTTACATTTAATAAAAACTATGTACTAAGCTCAATATTAACACTTAAAGGATTTGTAGAAAATGAAGGCCTACTTTATAACCAACTTAATAATTTTAATATTGACTTAAATAATGGAAAAACTATCTACCTTAGAGATATTTTTAAAGAAAATGTTGATTATATAACACTTATTACTAACTATGTTAATTATAAAATAAGTCAAAATAGAGATTTATATTATGAAAACTACGATTTATATATTCCAGAAGATCAGGCTTTTTATATAACAGATGACGGAATCGTTATATACTTTGAGTTAGATGAGATAGCACCTAAAGATATAGGAGTACCTAAGTTTAAAATGTCCTTTGAAAAATTTGCCCCTTACATTAATCCTAGGTTCTTTTGTTCTCCTCAAAATATTAACACTTTAAATAGTAGACACTTTAGATATTACCTTAGAAAAAATATGTAATTACAAAAAGAGTATGACGAAGTCATACTCTTTTTAAATAATTTTTGTGATTCTTAATGAGTAAATCCATATTTTTTATTTTCTTGTTTTTTACCATGAACTAATACATTGGCATTATTTAAATCATTTATAGCCATTTTTAAGTCTCTTATGAATAATTCAGCCATATCATGACTTAAGTCTGCTCTACATACTATACGTTGTATTATTGTATTTTGTAGATTAATTGGTAATGGATATGCTGGTATTTGCCATCCTTTCATTGCTAATCTATCTGCTAAATCATATAATGTCCATTCTACATTTACATCATCTTTTAATCTATAACATACTATTGGTAAATTTTCTCCATCATTATAGATTTTGAATAAACCAGTAGCTTCTATTTCTCTACTTAAATACATTGCAACATCTTTTGTACGTTGATGTATTTGTCTATATCCTTCAAATCCAAGACGTAAGAAGTTATAATATTGTCCTATAACTTGACTTGCTGATCTTGAGAAGTTTATAGCCATAGTTGGCATTGATCCACCTAAGTAACTTACTTCAAATATTAATTCTTTTGGTAAGTATTCTTCATCTTTCCATATTACCCAACCTATACCTGGGTATACTAATCCATATTTATGACCTGATGTACTTATTGAAACTACATTTTTTAATCTAAAGTCCCATTCAAGCTCTGGATCTATAAATGGTACGAACATACCACCTGATGCACCATCTATATGTATAGGTACTGATATCTTAGCTGTTTTATTGTATTCTTCTAATAAAGCATCTAATGCTTTTATATCATCAAATTTACCTGTGTATGTTATACCTAGTAAACCTACTACACCTATTGTATAATCATCTACATAATCTAACACTTTGTCTACATCTAAACTCATGTGTTCTTCATCCATTGGTACTAAACGCATTTCTATATCCCAATATACACAGAATTTTTCCCAACAAACTTGATATCCTGAAGATATTACTAAGTTTGGTTTCTTAGCATTTACATCTATTCCTGCTTCTTTTGCTCTATTTCTCCATCTGAATTTCATAGCCATACCACCTAGCATACATGCTTCAGATGAACCTACTGTAGAAGTACCTATGTATTTCATATCTTCTGGTGCATTCCATAAATCTGCTAACATACTAACACATCTATTTTCCATTTCTGTTGTTTGTGGATATTCAGACTTATCTATAGCATTTTTTTCTAATGTTTCTGCCATAAGTTTAGTTGCTTCTGGTTCCATATAAGTTTGGCAGAATGTACATAAATTAAGTCTTGCATTACCTTCATTCATTAACTCATCTTTAATTAATTGATATGCTACATTTGGAGCAATAGAATCTTTCCCTAAAACATCTTTGGCTACCTCAGAGCCAGATTCTATTGTCCCAAATACTGGTGTATCATATTTATCGCCTAATCTGTCTTTTCTACTAAATAACATTTTTGATTCCTCCTAATAGTGTTTTTATAATTATTAATTTTAATAATTATAAATTTAATTTTTTGTTCAAATTATTGAGCATTTTTCATTTTAGACTTTTTATATATTATTTTGTTTTTTGTTATACTATATATATACCTCTCTTTTTGTGTGTTAAACATATTTTTACAATTTTTTTATATATTTTTTCTTTTTTCTAAATTTTCTTTATAATAGAAAAGAGTATTTTTCAATGTATAAAACAAGTTCTATACATTTCAAAATACTCTTTTTTGCAATTTAATTTTATATTAAAATCAATTTTCTTGTTTAAGTTAATTATTTTGAAGATGAAGTTCCACTTTCTAATATAGATACTATAGAGAATAATGTAAAACAAATGGCTCCAAGTCCAATCATTACACGCGCTGGTATAAAGTATGCTATATTAAATATTTCAGCTTCAAATAAAAATGCTCCCATAAATAAGCATATAAGTGCTGTCACTACTGGTATTAAAGGTACTCTCTTAGCTAATGGATTTGATTTTCTCCACACCATTCCTAATAAAAGTACTTTACTTAATATACTGTAACATACTATCCCTAATCCAATTAGAACAAATCCTGGAGCTATCCAAGCAGGATTTGTAGCTATTGAAAGTACTGCTATCCCCCATATTATATCTATGGTTCCTAATATAACAACTAATATTGACCATTTATAGCGCTCTTTCTCTGTAAACTTATTTTGTATTTGTCTTACAACACTAGCTACTAGTGCTACTAAGCTAGCACAAACTAATGAGATTCCTATTATTACATGCCCTGCTACAAAATTTTCAGTAGCCGAAGATGACATTAATAAATATATACCCCTAATAAAAGCAATTAACGCGCAAACAACAGGTACTGATATTAATATTTTAGCTGTAGATTCTTTAAAAGAATCTTCAGGTTCATCTCCTTCTTTTAAATTAGAACTATTTTTAGGTATTAAAAGAAATTTAGTTGATGAAGTTGCAACTGTTGAAACACAACAAGCTATTAATCCTAATCCAAATACTACGTTTCCTGAAACAACATATGCTGAATTTTGACCTGCTGTTTCAAATAACATTATTCCTGATACCATTGTAAATATTGATGCTAAATAACCTATACTTGGTAAAACCCACTTATCAAAATTATTGTACTTATTTATAAGCTGTCTTATTATAGTTGCTGCAGTGGTAAATAGTGCAATACATATAGCTGTTAAATATATCAGAACATGGCCTGCAACTACAAACTCAGATCCTATTAATTGCCCTAAATTTTTCACATAAAACCCATACCCTAGACATACCACTCCCATAAGTAATGGTATCGCCCTAAAAAATATACTAATATAATAATTCATCTTTCTTACCTCCAAAAAAATTTTGAAAGTAGATAAAAATCAAACCAATACCTACATATTAATTATTAGCTTGATTCATAGCTACTTATCTTATTGTAAAAAAGCAACTAGAATTATATTTAATTCCAATTGCTTTTTTATATATATTTTACCAAGTTAGATTAAAGGTTTGATTACTAAAATCTTATTATAATTTAATTTATTTTTAGTGAGTAAATCCATATTTTTTATTTTCTTGTTTTTTTCCATGAACTAATATCTTAGCATTATTTAAATCATTTATAGCCATTTTTAGATCTCTTATGAATAATTCAGCCATATCATAACTTAAGTCTGCTCTACATACTATACGTTGTATTATTGTATCTTGTAGGTTAACTGGTAATGGATATGCTGGTATTTGCCATCCTTTCATAGCTAGTCTATCTGCTAAATCATATAATGTCCATTGTACATCATCTTCATTTTTTAATCTGTAACATACTATTGGTAAATTTTCACCATCATTATAGATTTTAAATAAACCAGTAGCTTCTATTTCTCTACTTAAGTACATAGCTACTTCTTTTGTACGTTGATGTATTTGTCTATATCCTTCAAATCCAAGACGTAAGAAGTTATAATATTGTCCTATAACTTGACTTGCTGATCTTGAGAAGTTTATAGCCATAGTTGGCATTGATCCACCTAAGTAACTTACTTCAAATATTAATTCTTTTGGTAAATATTCTTCATCTTTCCATATTACCCAACCTATACCTGGGTATACTAATCCGTATTTATGTCCTGATGTACTTATTGAAACTACATTTTTTAATCTAAAGTCCCATTCAAGTTCTGGATTTATAAATGGAGTAAACATACCACCTGATGCAGCATCTACGTGTATAGGTAATGATACTTTAGCTGTTTTATTATACTCTTCTACTACTGCGTCTAATGCTTTTATATCATCAAACTTACCTGTATATGTTATCCCTAATAAAGCTGCTATACCTATTGTATAATCATCTACATAATCTAACACCTTATTAATGTCTAAACTCATATGTTCTTCATCCATTGGCACTGTACGCATTTCTATATCCCAATATACACAGAATTTTTCCCAGCAAACTTGATATCCTGAAGATACTACTAAGTTTGGTTTCTTAGCATTTACATCTATTCCTGCTTTTTCTGCTCTATTTCTCCATCTGAATTTCATAGCCATACCACCTAGCATACATGCTTCAGATGATCCTACTGTTGATGTACCTATATAGTTCAACTCTTTTGGAGCATTCCATAGGTTAGCTATCATATCAACACATCTATTTTCCATTTCTGTTGTTTGTGGATATTCAGATTTATCTATGGCATTTTTTTCTAATGTTTCTGCCATAAGTTTTGTTGCTTCTGGCTCCATATAAGTTTGACAGAATGTAGCTAAGTTAAGTCTTGCATTTCCTTCATTCATTAACTCATCTTTAATTAATTGATACGCCACGTTTGGAGCAATAGAATCTTTCCCTATTACGTCTTTTGGAATATTAGAGCCAGACTCTATTGTCCCAAACACTGGTGTGCTGTAAGTATCTTCTTTTTTACTACATAACATTTTAAAAATCCTCCTAGAACTTCATGCTTTGATTTAAATTTTTAATGATTTTTTCTAGTGTCTATTTTGCGACTTTTTTACACTTTCTTTAGAGCTAAGACTGTTTAATTAGCCTTTCTCTTTTTATCAGTTATTGCATAAATTACAAAAGGTATTAGAATAGTTATTACAAAACTAACACTTAATATTGTTAAATATTCTGTAACACTCTTACCACTTAATTGGCTAGGTGGAACAAATGATATTACTAGAGCAAATATAGATGTTATGAATCCACATGCTGCTACTATTAATTTAAATGTTTTTCCTCCTGGAACTTGGTAAGAACGTTTTAAATCTTTATGTTTAAGTACTAAAGTAAAGTATCCTATGAAGAATAGTAAGTATCCTACTAGATATATTACAACTGTTAGTGATATTGCTGTAAGGAAAGATACGTTATTTCCTCCTCCACCAAAAGTAAGAACAGCTGCCCATATTGTAACTACTATTCCTTGAATTAATACTAAACGTACTGGAACATCATGTTCATTTGTTTTTGTTAATGATTTAGGTAAAATTCCTTTTTGTGCTGCTGAATACATTCCTCTTGAAGGACCTACAACCCAAGCACTAACTTCTCCCATTACTCCTAAAGCTAATAATAAAGCTATTAATTTTACAAGCCATGTAGCATTAGCACTAAAATGAAGTATTAGAACTTTAAATGTTTCAACAACACCTGAACTTAAGCTTAATTGAGACTTAGGTATTACAGATGCTACTGTTAAACCACCTATAGTATTTAGTATTATAGCTAGTACTACTAATATTATCATTGCTAATGGGTAATTTTTCTTAGCATTTTCTAATTCATTTACATGAGATGCTGATGCTTCAACCCCCATATAAGCTAATATAAATGAAACGAATACAACTAATGTATTTACTTTTGTAAAATCAGGTACGAAATATTTCATTCCAATTTTTACATCTACTGGGTTACCTTGTACTAAGTATGCTATTGATAAACCAAATAAAATTATAGCGGGTATAACTATACCAAATATAAATCCAGCCTTAGCTATCTTAGCTGTGTTTTTTGTTCCGCCTAACTGAGAAAATGTTAATCCCCAGAATATAACTAAAACTCCTATAAATTTTATAGCTGGAACATTGTTTAACGCATTCCAGTTAAATATGTATGAAACACATCCTAAAATAAAATAAATCATAGTTACAAATCCAACTGTGATTTGGAACCATTGGAAGAATATAGCTGCAAAGCCGTATCTTTCACCTAGAGTATTACCTACCCAAGCGAATATTCCCCCTTCTTGCCATCCTTCTACAGTGGCCATTTCTGCTGCACATAAAGCAACTGGTAAAAACCATAAAATTCCTCCTAATAAAAGGAAAAATACTAGATTAAATCCTGATGTTGCAAATGTTGGATATTCATAAACAGTCATTACCATTGATGCTGTCATTGCAAAGAATGCAAACAATGTAAGTGTTCCCTTTTTACCTACTTGTGCATCTTTCATTTGAATCATCTCCTAGGTATTAATTTTTTCTAACATATACTAAATTATCTTAGGCCTAAAGTAACTTATTGTCGTTATATGACATAAATACCCACGCTTCAACATCCATAACCATTTGATTTAAAATTTATTTAGTTTTCTTATTTTATAATTTTCTAACTTTTTCCATGTGTTAAAATTAATAAACACCACTTTAGAGATATCTCTAAAGTGGTGTTTATTAATTTTATTATTCAGCTATATTGTATACTTCTAAACCTTCATTCATTATATGCTTCTTTTTCACTTCAACTAAAGCCTTTAATGTATCAAGTGATGTCATTACTTCCGTAGAGAACTCTGTTGCAGTTCTTCTTATTTTAAATCCATCTCTTGTTGAGTCATTCCCTTTAGTAGGGGTATTTATTACTATATCTACTTGCTTGTTTCTTATAACATCAAGTATGTTTGGTCTAGCTTCTTCTACTCTCTTAACTATATCAGCATCTATTCCATTTTCTTGTAATATCTTAGCTGTTCCTTCTGTAGCTACGAAAGTATAGCCTAATTCATTCATATCTTTTGCTATTTCTATAAACTCTTCTTTATCATGATTATTTATAGTTGCAAGTACTACACCTTTTTTGTCAGACATAGTTTTTCCTGCTCCTAAGAACCCTTTATATAAAGCTTCTTCTAAAGTCTCACCTACACCTAGTACTTCTCCTGTAGATTTCATCTCAGGCCCAAGACTCACATCAACACTAGCAAGTTTTGACATTGAGAATACTGGAACCTTTACAGATACTAGATTAGGCTCTTTATATACACCTGTTCCATATCCTAAGTCTACTAACTTCTCTCCCAACATACATCTAGTAGCTAGGTCCACTATAGGTACATTACTTACCTTACTTATATAAGGTACAGTTCTACTTGCTCTTGGATTAACTTCTATTACATATAATTCATTTTTGAATTCTATAAATTGTATATTTACCATTCCAAGTACGTTTAGCTCTAAAGCAATTTTTTTCGTGTAATCTAATATTTTGGCTTTTATTTCATCATTTATATTTTGACTTGGATACATTGTTATACTATCCCCAGAATGAACCCCAGCTCTTTCTAAATGCTCCATTATTCCTGGTATTAGTATATTTTCTCCATCACATATAGCATCTACTTCTATTTCTCTACCTGTTAAGTACTTATCTATAAGTACTGGATTTTTCTTGTCTCTCTTGAAAGCATCTTCCAAGTATCTAGCTAACTTAGTTTCATCATAAGTTATTTCCATACCTTGACCACCAAGTACATAAGATGGTCTAACAAGTACTGGGTATTCTAATCTCTTAGCTTCTTCTATACCTTCTTCCACTGACCATATAGCTTTTCCTTTTGGTCTGTTTATATTTAATTTCTCTAGTAATTCTTCAAACTTTTCTCTGTCTTCTGCTGCATCTATGTCAGTAAAGTCAGTTCCTAATATTTTTATATTCTTTTCATGTAAGAATTTAGCTAATTTTATAGCTGTTTGCCCACCAAATTGAAGTATTACTCCATCTGGATTTTCTTTTTCTATTATATTTAATACTTCTTCTTCTGTTAATGGTTCGAAGTATAGTTTATCTGATGTATCAAAGTCTGTACTTACTGTTTCTGGGTTGTTGTTTACTATTATAGTTTCTATTCCCATTTTTCTTAATGATTTTACACAATGTACTGAGCAATAATCAAATTCTATCCCTTGACCTATTCTTATTGGTCCAGAACCTAATACTACAACTTTTTTCTTATTACTTACCTCTACTTCATCAAATTGCTCATAAGTTGAGTAGTAATATGGAGATAATGCATCAAACTCTCCTCCACAAGTATCAACCATCTTATATGCTGGTTGTATGTTGTATAGCTTTCTTAACTCACATAATATCTCTGGACTTATCTTCATTAAGTCAGCTATACCTTTATCTGAGAATCCTTTTTTCTTTAGTTCTAATAGGTAATCTTTATTTAAGTCTTCTATTTTCATACCTCTTAATTTTTCTTCTTGCTCTACTATCCACTTAAACTTGTGTATAAACCACTTATCTACACCTGTTATTTGCTCTATCATGTCAACTTTATAGCCTCTTCTTATCATTTCAGCTAAGTCGAATAATCTTTCGTCATCTGGTACCACTATACTCTTCTTTAATTCTTCTAAGCTCTTTTCTTCTGAAGGAGCATGAACTAATGAATATTTTCCTATTTCAAGAGATCTTATACCTTTTAACATTGCAGCTTCAAAGTTACTTCCTATACTCATTATTTCTCCAGTTGCCATCATCTTTGTTCCTAACTTCCTATTAGCTTGCTTGAACTTATCAAATGGCCACTTTGGTATCTTAACTACTACATAATCAAGCGTTGGCTCAAAACATGCGTATGTTTTCTTTGTAACTGCATTTTCTATTTCGTCTAGAGTGTATCCTAAAGCTATTTTTGCAGCAACCTTAGCTATTGGGTATCCAGTAGCCTTAGATGCTAATGCCGAAGATCTACTAACTCTTGGGTTTATTTCTATAATTGCATATTCTAAACTGTGTGGGTTAAGTGCTATCTGTACATTACACCCACCTTTAACCTCTATTGCATTTATTATATCTATAGATGCTTTTCTAAGCATTTGGTATTCTCTATCACTTAAGGTTTGACTTGGAGCTACAACTATACTATCCCCTGTATGAACTCCAACAGGGTCTATATTTTCCATATTACATACAGTTATACAATTTCCATTGCCATCTCTTATTACTTCATATTCTATTTCTTTCCAACCCTTTATACTTTTTTCAAGCAATACTTGGTTAACCGGGCTTAATTGTAAACCTTGAGTAAGTATTTCTGTAAGTTCTTCAACATTTTCAGCTATACCTCCTCCAGTTCCACCTAGTGTATATGCAGGTCTAACAACTACTGGATATCCTATTTTTCCTGCAAACTCTAATCCACTTTCTAAGTCAGTTACTATATCACTAACTACAACTGGTTGATTTATTTCTCTCATTACTTCCCTGAAAGTATCTCTGTCTTCACCTTTTTTTATAGATTCAACAGATGTACCTATTATTTCAACATTATACTTTTCAAGTATTCCAGCTTCATGTAATTCAACTGCTAAATTAAGAGCTGTTTGACCACCCATTCCTGCTAATAAGCTATCTGGTCTTTCCTTTTCTATTATTTTTTCTATAAATTCTATTGTTAATGGTTCTATATATATTTTATCCGCTACTTCTTTGTCCGTCATTATAGTAGCTGGGTTACTGTTTATTAATACGACTTCTATTCCTTCTTCTTTTAATGCTTGGCAAGCTTGTGTTCCAGAATAATCAAACTCTGCTGCTTGCCCTATGATTATAGGTCCTGAACCTAATACTAATGTCTTTTTTATTCTATCTATTTTAGGCATAATTTTTTCTCCTTATCTAATTAAATTTAACAATCTATACTAATGCTAAGAATTTATCAAATATATAATCATTGTCTTTTGGCCCTGGGCAAGCCTCTGGATGATACTGGACACTATATATAGGTAATTTTGTATGTCTCATTCCTTCTACAGTATTGTCGTTTAAGTTTATATGCGTTACTTCCATATCCTGTGGTAATTCACATACGTAATAACCGTGATTTTGAGATGTTATAAATACTTTGTTTTCCTCTAAATCTTTAACTGGATGATTTCCACCTCTGTGTCCAAACTTTAACTTTCCTGTTTTTCCACCTAAAGTTAATGCTAGTAATTGGTGTCCTAAGCATATTCCTGCTATTGGCTTTTTACCAATTAATTCTTTTATATTTTCTATAACATCTTCTAAATCTTCAGGATCTCCAGGTCCATTAGATAAGAATATTAAATCTGGGTTTATTCCTAATACATCTTCTGGCTTTGTTGTTGCAGGAAATACGGTTATATCACATCCACGATTTGCAAATGATCTTAGTATGTTTTCCTTAACTCCAAAGTCCATTACAGCAACTTTTGTTCCTCTTCCAGCTATATGCTCTACTTCTTTCCTAGTTACTGTTTTTACTGCTTGAGTATTTGAGAATGCATCTAATTTAGCTTGAACTTGCTCTAATGATGTACCTTCTAAAGTTATTATGCCTTTCATAGTTCCGTTGTTTCTTAATATTTTTGTAAGAGCTCTTGTATCTATTCCTTCAAGCCCTATAACTTTATTTTGCTTTAGGTATGTGTCTAAATCCATTTCACATCTAAAGTTATTTGGCATATCACTTTTTTCTCGTACTATAAATCCCTTTACATGAACTCCCTTAGATTCTACGTCTTCTAAGTTTATACCATAGTTTCCTACAAGAGGATATGTCATCGTTACTATCTGTCCATAGTACGAAGGATCTGTTAACACTTCTCCATATCCTGTCATAGAAGTATTGAATACTACTTCTCCTACACTGTCATTTAAATATCCAAAGGCTTTACCTTCGAATATAGTTCCATCTTGTAATATTAATTTCCCCTTCATATTAACCCTCCTAAGCATTCGCTATTTCATTTACTATATTTTTAGCTAACTGAGCTGGATTTTCAGCTTTAGTTATAGGTCTTCCAACTACTAAATAATGTGCTCCTTTGTTGATTGCATCAGCTGGAGTTACTACTCTCTTTTGATCTCCCTTGTCTGCACCTGCTGGTCTTACACCTGGGCATACTGTTACGAAATCTTTTCCGCAAGCCTCAACTATCTTATCTACTTCTTGTGCTGAACAAACTATTCCATCAATTCCTGCTTCCTTAGCTAGTTTGGCTCTTTTTATAGCTAATTCTTCTGTAGTCATATTGCATCCTATATCTTGTAAATCTTTATTGCTTAGCGATGTTAATACTGTAACACCTACTATTATAGGTTTTTCTATATTCAATTTCTCAGCCTCTTCCTTAGCAGCTAATGCACATTGTCTCATACCTTCCATATCAGAAACATGTATTGTCATTAACCAAACATTATCCCTAACTGCTGCTCTTACTGCACTTTGCATAGTATTTGGTATATCATGGAACTTAAGGTCTAAGAATATTTTTTTACCTTTTTCTTTTAAGTAATCTACTGTTTTACCTCTTGTTGCTACATATTGTTCTAACCCTACTTTAAATATATCCACTTCATTTTCTAGTGTATCTATTAATTCTTTAGCTTTATCAAATTCGTTAGTGTCTATCGCCACTATTAGTTTGTCTTTTCCATTTACCATAATTTTACTCCCCTTTTTAATAAAGCCTTAATAAAAAATCCTCATACCACAGGGTATAAGGATTCTATCTATACATAACATTACATTTATAAGCTATGAGATATCTTTCCCAGCCTCTCTGGACTAGTTTAAAAGACTTTATTATATTTTTATTTTAAAAATTCACTTCGTTCATATCGCCAACGATATGGCTTCGTATTCACTCAGTCACATCCGTTGCTAAAAAAACCTCTAGCCAATCCAGCTAGAGGTTATATATACAAAATTAATTATTATAGTTAACCTTTTTAGCCTCTCTGGACTAGTTTCAAGGAATTTCTATTTTATTTTAATTACATACTACACTTCATATCCTCTCGGGATATTTTAAAGCTTTATCTTGTATACAATTATTACATCTTTTCCTTTTAATGTCAACTCTTCTTTTATTCTTCTCTCTTTATAAATCGATATAATATATAATATTTTCTATTCTTCTATTATAGCACTTATATAATACTCTTTCCCTAATCTTTTTTTAGCCTTTGTTTTTTCATATTTTACTTTCATATCATATTTTTTACAAGCTATATCAAAATTTCTAAGACAAATTCCCATACTTATTTTACTCATTTTCTCTATAGACTTTTTTTGTTTTTCTTCATATATATCAATAGATGTTTTCGTATTGTAAAATCTCCAAGGTTGTACATTCTTTACAGATGATGACATTCTTACAGCACTTAATATTTTAGTCCACTTTCTATCCATTTTCTTTGATATTTCTTTTATTCTTTTTCTTCTTGGCTCTGCATTTACATTTCTAAAAATATGCTCTCCTTCTTTTGGGTATCCAAAAGCTATTACAATATATGGTTGCTCTTCACTTTCCTCTATACTTTCTTCTAGTTCTATATCTTCTTCCTTAACTTGTTCTTTTGAATATATTTCTATACTCTCTGTATCAATGTCTATAATCTCCTTTACATCTTCTTGAGATAAGTTACACTCTATCCAACAAGTACCTAAACCTAAAGTTGTTAATTGTAACACTACATTTTCTATTGCAAAACCAATATTTTGTAAATAGTCTTCCCCTTTATTCGATGTTACTAATATATAGTGAGGTGCCTTTATATTACAGTCCTTTTTCATTAAAAACTGTATCAAGTGACCTCTATCTATTAAATGTGCTTTTATATCCAATTCTTCATTTAAATAATCAATACTCTTACATATTTCTTTAATTTCTTTCATTAATTCTGGTTTTACAGCTCTATTTGAATATTCTTTTATCGTTCTTCTATAAAATATAGCATCATATAAGTCCATTTATTTCCTCCTAAAATATTTCCAATATCTATATAAATCAAATTGATATATTATATATCTTTTATTAATAGTTATATTTTTCTAGTCATTTCTACAAATTCATATATTATATTATAAATTTTTTTATTCTTTTTGTACATTTAAATACATATTATTTATAATTTATAGTTAAATATTTTTTATATATTTACTTATATTTTTTGGGGTATAAAATATAGTATTATAGTTTATCTAGTGCTTATTTTTGCCGATAATTTATTTTATAAGAAAACTGTTTCCAATTTTCTGTTTTTGTAAATATATTATAAATATTTTTTTATAGTAAAATTATGTAATTCCCTTATTTTTTTAGTATTATTAAGTTAGCAGTGAATAAACTATAATTATCTTAATAAGATAATTTTATTAAAATTTTAGGAGGTTCAAATTATGGAATTTGAAAGAAATTTAGATAAGTATGCTGAGTTAGCTGTTAAAGTTGGAGTTAATATACAAGCTGACCAAACTTTACTTGTTAGATCGCCTATCGAATGTGCTCCTTTTGTTAGAAAAGTTGTTGAGCATGCTTATAAGGCTGGAGCTAAAAATGTACATATAGAATGGTCTGATGAAGAATGTACTTTAATAAAATACTTAAATGCACCTGAAGAAGCATTTAACGAATTCCCTAAGTGGACTTCAGAACAATATGTTGATATAGCAAAAGAAGGGGGAGCTTTCTTAACTATATATGCTCAAAACCCTGATTTATTAAAAAATGTAGATCCTCAAAGAGTCGCTAACTTCCAAAAAGCATCTGCACAAGCTTTAAAGGAATGGAGATCTTACACTCTATCTGACAAATGTAAATGGAGTATAGTATCTGTACCAACTGAATCTTGGGCAGCTAAGATATTCCCTGATGTTTCTAAAGAAGAAGCTGTTGAAAAATTATGGGAAGCAATATTTAAGTGTTCAAGAGTTTCTGATCAAGACCCAATAGAAGCTTGGAATAATCACAACAATGACTTAAAAACAAGAATGAATTTCTTAAATGATAAAAACTTCAAAACATTAAAATTTAAATCAGCAAAAACTGATTTAACTATGGAATTACCTGAGGGGCATATTTGGTTAAGCGGTGCATCTCAAGACCCTAATGGTGTTAACTTCAACCCAAATATACCAACAGAAGAGGTTTTCTCTATGCCTCACAAATTTAAAGTTAATGGTGTAGTTCATAGCACGAAACCACTTGTTTATGGTGGAAATGTTATAGATAACTTCTCTTTAACATTTAAGGATGGAAAAATAATAGATTTCACAGCTGAAAAAGGTGCTGAGACACTAGGTAAATTAATAGACACTGATGAAGGTTCTCATTACTTAGGAGAAGTTGCATTAGTTCCTTTTAAATCTCCTATATCAGACACTAATATAGTATTCTTCAACACTTTATACGATGAAAATGCATCTTGTCACTTTGCATTAGGATCTGCATACAAGACTTGTATAAAAGATGGAGATTCTATAAAAGAAGAGGAAATGGATAAATATGGTGTTAACACAAGTTTAACTCATGTTGACTTCATGATAGGTTCAGCTGATATGGATATCGTTGGTATAACTAACGATGGTGAAGAAATTCAAGTATTCAAAGATGGAAACTGGGCTTTCTAATTTAATACCTATTAAATAAAAGAGATGCTAGTTAGGCTTAGCATCTCTTTTTAAGGTTATATAAAAATAATAGTAAATATTATAATAAGTTTACTGTCTTATCTATTTATTATCTATAGATAATAAAAAACATCTAGGATTACAAAATATAACCCTAGATGTTTTTTGGTTGTCGACGATAAATATTTTATATCAATTAATCTTACATTTTGCAGATTAACTTATAACTTAATTATACATAATTTTTTTAATATAGTAAATTTCTATTTACTATATTTTACTTCTGTCCACTCTATATTGTTAATATATTTTTCAACTAACTCGTGGCTCATATCTGGATGAATAGTTTCTTCTGTTGCTATAGTTATAGATGACATAGCTATTGCATATTTTACAGTATCAACTATATTAATATTATTCATATAACCATTAGCTATACCTGCTACAAAAGAATCTCCTGCACCAGTAACGTTGATTACTTTTACATCATTAGCCTTAATTTTACCTTCTTCTTGCCCATTGTTGTAGTATATACCATCTTCATCTAATGTTATAAATACGTTTTGGATGCCTAAGTCTGTAAAATATTTACCAGCTTTTCTTAAATCTTCATCATTGTGTATTTTAAATCCACACATTATTTCAGCCTCATATCTATTTGGCTTTATAGTATGGAACCCTTTTATTAAGTGTTTAACTGTTTTAGCCTTTGCTGCTGAAACTGGATCTAATATAAGTTTAGTATCTTTACTAAAGTTTTGTATTATATATTCTACTATATCAGGTCTATCTGAGTCTAGTATCATATACTCGGCATTTCTTATTATTTCCGCTTTTGAGTCTATAAATTCTGTAGTAAACATGTCTATTATGTTCATATCAACTACAGCAGAAACCATCTCACCTTGTTCATCTAAGATAGCCATATATGTAGGAGTGTGCCCTCCTTTTATTATTAGAGACTCGCTCATATCATAGTTCATCTTTTTAGAATGATCTAACATTCTTTTTCCTGTCTCATCATCTCCTAATATAGAGATAAATCTTGTATTTACACCTACTCTAGCCATACATTCAGCTATATTTCTACAAACTCCTCCGAAAGAAGTCTTAACTTTACCTGGATTAGAATCATTACATCTATAATTATTGTTTGTAAACCCGCAGATATCAAAAACTGATACTCCGAAAACTAACGCATAAGGTTGCCTATTGTCTATCATTTTTGTTTAAACCTCCCTAAGAATCACCTTCCTATTTTATCACATTCTTATGAGTTTTTTCTATAGATTTTACGTTTTAATGTCAATTATGCAAATTTTTACACTTTTTTTGTCATATTTTAATAAAATAGGAGGTTAAAATACCCCCTATATTTTATCTTAAATTTGTCTTTGCTATTTCTATAGATGATTTCGCATCTTTAGAATAATAGTCTGCCCCAATCTCTTTTGCATACTCACTAGTAAGTACTGCACCACCAACAAATACTTTCGCATCTAGTCCTTCTTTTCTTATTGCTTCTATTGTTTCTTTCATGCTTCTAACTGTAGTTGTCATTAAAGCACTTAATCCTATAAGTTTTATATTTCTATTTTTAGCCTCTTCAACAATTACATCAATATCAACATCTTTCCCTAAATCTAGGACATCATACCCATAATTTTCAAGCATTATCTTTACAATATTTTTACCTATATCGTGTATATCTCCTTTTACAGTTGCTACTATAATTTTTCCTTTTTGCTCTATACTTTCACTTTTACTTTGTAAACTTACTTTTAGAATATCCAGTGCTACTTTCACAGTCTCTGCCGATTGTATTAATTGCGGTAAGAATATTTCACCATTTTCATATTTTTTACCTATTTTATCTAGTGTAGGTATAAGTATTTCTTCTATTACTTCATTTTCTGATTGACTTTTTAAAATATTTGGTATTACTTCTTTTATTTCTTCTTTAAGTCCTCTTTCTATTATTTGTTCTACTGATAATTTTTCTTTATTATTTTGTCTTGTATTGATATCTTTATTATTTACAACATTTGCATATTTACTTATGTAATTTATACAATTTTTATCTATATTTTTTATTACTTTAAAAGAGTTTATAACCTCCATCATGCTATCTTCATTTGGATTTATAATTGGTAAGTCTAGTCCATTTGCTAATGCCATAGTTAAGTAAGTACTATTTAAAGCTTTTCTATTTGGTACACCAAAAGATACATTTGATACACCTAATATAGTTTTAACTCCCAATTCCTCTTTTATCATTTTTATACATTCTATAGTCGCCATGGCCTCTGATTGCTGCGCTGAAACTGTAAGTGATAAGCAATCTATAAATATATCTTCTTTATTTATTCCATAAGATATTGCTTTATCTACTATTTTTTTAGCAATATTAAATCTTCCTTTTGCCGTTTTTGGTATTCCATTTTCGTCTAAAGTAAGTCCAACCACACATGATCCGTATTTTTTTACTATCGGAAGTATTTTACTTAAGGATTCTTCTTTTCCATTCACAGAATTTACTATAGTTTTACCGTTATAATATCTAAGACCTTGTTCTAAGACATCTATATTTGATGAATCCACTTGAAGAGGAGTATCTATAACAGATTGAATTTCTTTTATAACCATAGGCATAAACTTTTCTTCTTCTATATTAGGTATTCCTACGTTTACATTTAATATTTCAGCTCCACCATTTATTTGTTCTAAACCTAAGTTTATAATGTAATCAAAGTTTCTATTTTTTATTGCATCTTGAAGACTTTTTCTCCCTGTTGGATTTAATCTTTCTCCCATAACAGTCGGAGCTTTTATTTCTACAACCTTTGATGGTGAGCATACAAAACATTTATTTACTTTCTCTACATTTACCTTTTTTAATTCATCTAGATTATTAGATATTTTATTTATAAAAGATGGATCTGTTCCACAACATCCTCCTATTATTGATGCACCTACTTTTACAAAATTTTTAACACCTTTATAAAATTCCTCTGCATCTACATCATATGTAGCTTGTCCATCCACTATATTTGGTAGTCCTGCATTAGCTTGAACCACTACCGGCACCTTTGTCATCTTAGCTATTCTCTCTACTATTGGTAAAAGCTGCTTTGGCCCTAAAGAGCAATTTACACCTACAGCATCTACTCCTAATCCTTCTATAGTTAAAACCATACTTTCTGGAAGGCACCCAGTAAAACTTCTCCCATTTTCATCAAAGGTCATAGTACAAAATACAGGTAAGTTAGTATTTTCCTTAGCTGCTAATACTGCTGCCTTAGCCTCATATAAATCCATCATAGTTTCTATTATTATTAAATCTGCACCAGACTTTTCACCTTGTATTGCTTGTCTTTTAAATATTTCATATGCCCTATCAAAACTTAGTGTTCCCATAGGTTCTAACATTTCTCCTATCGGTCCCATATCTAGTGCTACAAATTTATTATTAATATTTTGTGATTTATTAATAGCTTTTTTAGCAACTTTTACTGCATTATCTACTATTTTTTCTACAGTATACCCTAGTTTTTCTAATTTTAGCTCGTTAGCACCAAAAGTATTTGTAGTTATTACATTTGACCCTGCATCTAGGTATGATTTATGTATTTCTAAAAGTTTATCTGGATTTTCAAATCCAAATATTTCTGGATTTTCCCCTATTTTTAAACCTTTTTGTTGAAGCATTGTTCCCATAGCTCCATCAAATATTAATATATTATCTTTTATAAAATCTCTTACATTCATCTCTGTCATCCCCTTTTTTATATTTACAATTTTTGTTATTTTGGCATTTTGAACATGATTTAAAGCTTTGAATTGTTTTATCTTCTGATATTCCTATTATTGCTATAACAGACTTCCTTGGAATCATTATCCCACTTTCAGTTATAGTCAAACCGATTTCTTTTTGACAATTTAATAGATTTATTATTTCTCTATTTTTTTCTATTGGTAAGTCCCCATATCCTGGGCTATATCTTGATGTTATGAATTTATTAGTATTAATTAATTTTTCTTGTATTTCCAATTGTAGTCTATCGCACAGTTCTTCTATAGCTGTGGTAGCACAAGCATCTAATATTATACTTTTGCTTAACTCATTATAAGAGCGCTTTTTTATTTCTTTTTCTATTTCTATCCCTAGTGTTGTAGCCATTATTATGCATTCACTGCAACTATCTAATAAATTATACAAATCTCTACTTTTTAATGTTAAATTACTTCCCTTTATATATACCTTATCTCCATATGGTCTGTTATCTTCTCTTAATATAGGATAAACCCTCAAAATATATCGAGGGTTTATTGTTGATTTAGTTATTTTTATGCATTCATCAATTATATTATGAAGATTTTCATTTATTTCTTGACCTTTGTACTCTAGATATCTTAATACTTCGTTTTTATCTATATCTATGGATTGCGAAAAGTCAATTCTCATTTATTATTCTCCATATATATTTAGTGAGAATCCTTTTTCTAAAGCTTCTCTAGCATATTCTTGTGCTCCAAATAGAGATAAATCTTTGTAATTTCCACACTCTACAGCAGTAGCTGCTGGTATTTCTTTAGCATCTAAAACCATTTTTAATGCTTTTTCTAACCCTTCTTTTATAACTGCTGGTTCTACATCTCCCCATACTATTAAGTAGAATCCTGTTCTACATCCCATTGGAGATAAGTCTATTATGTTGTCTATTGTTTCTCTTAAATAAGTAGCTAATAAATGCTCTAAACCATGCATAGCAGCTGTTCCAAATGTTTCTGCATTTGGTTGTAAGAATCTTAAATCAAACTTGCTTACCATATCTCCTTTTTCTCCATTTAATAAACAACACTTTCTAACATAAGGTGCTTTTACTTTTGTATGATCTAATTTAAAACTTTCTACTTTTTGCATTTTAATTTCCTCCGATACTTAAATTTTCTATATGATAATATTATACTTCATAATAAGGATATATTATCAAGTTTTACATGATATTTTTATTTATTAAATTAATTTTTTATTAAATTTCTAAATATTTTATATTAATTTAAGCTTTACTTCAAAAATAGTTCTGCTACTATTACTTTCAACTTTGATGTTTCCCCCATGTAACTCTACTATATTTTTAGCTATAGCTAGTCCTAGTCCTGATCCACCATCATTTCTATTTCTAGATTTTTCTACTCTATAAAATCGTTCGAATATATGAGGTAAGTCTGAAGAAGGTATTTGTTCTCCATAATTTATAATTTGGGCTATAGCCATATTGTCTTGTTTTCTTGTTACTATATCTATATATCCCCCATCCTTACCGTATTTTATCCCATTGCTTATTAAATTTTCAAATACCCTTACTAACTTATTAGCATCTGCATTTATTATTAATTTATCTTCAGAAAAATCTGTTCTTCCTTTTATATCATTTTGCTTAAATTCATATTTAAACTGTTCCGTTATTTGTCCTAATAATTCTACTAAATTTATATCAATCTTATCTAAGCTTATAGTATTATTTTGCATCTTTGTAAGTTCAAACAAATCATTTATAAGAATGCTCAAGCTTTTAGATTTTTCATATGCAATCGTCGTATAGTATCTAAGTTCAACTTCATCTTTATATCTATCATCTTCTATTAGACCTAAGTATCCTATTATAGATGTTAAAGGTGTCCTTAAGTCATGTGAGACATTTGTTATTAAATCTGTCTTAGTTTGTTGTGCTCTTCTCTCTTCTATTGTTATATTTCTCAACTGTGAAACTATACTATTAATATTGTTTCCTAATTGTCCAACTTCATCTTTTGATACAACTTGTATAGTTTGATTTAAATCACCATTAGCCATAATATTAGTTGTATTTATAATTTCACTTATACTCTCAATCTTTTTCTTCATAAATATAATATATATAGGTATTGTTATTAGTAGAATTAGTATTATATAAACTAAATCTCCTATATAATTATTTTTTGCATATAAAAATTCGTTTACTACATTTATAATTACTTGGGGAATTTTCGCATAACTATTCATATACATATCTATTAATTTAAAATAAATAATACCTATTATGCTACCGCCTATAACTAAGCTAATTATAAAATATATTATGGGCTTAAAAGCATATTCAAACAAAATTTTTTTATTTTTCAACTTTATATCCTACCCCCCACACAGTGTGTATTATTTTATCATCTATATGATTTTCTATTTTTTCCCTTATCCTACTTATATGAACCATCACAGTGTTATTAGATTGGTAGTATTGTTCTTTCCATACCTTTTCAAAAATTTCTTCTGTACTAAATACACGCCCTTTATTACTAGCTAATAGATATAAAATATCAAATTCCCTAGATGTTAAAGGTATTTCAATTTCTCCAACAGTAACCTTATGTTTACTTTTATCTATATTTAAATTTTCTATTGTTATTATATCCCGACTATATTTTGATTTATTATTAAAATAATACGCTCTTCTAAGTAATGATTTCACTCTAACTGTAAGTTCTAATGGATTAAAAGGCTTTGTCATATAATCATCTGCCCCTGTCATTATACCTTGAATTTTATCCATATCTTCAGATTTAGCACTTAGCATTAATATAGGAATATCTAATTTTTCTCTTATCCTTCTACAAACTTCTATTCCATCTATACCAGGCATCATTATATCTAGTATCATCAATTGTATATCTTCTCTGTCTAATATATTTAAAGCTTCTATTCCATCTTCAGCTTTTATTACATCATATCCTTCATTTAATAAATATATTTCAAGAAGATTTCTAATTTCCTTTTCATCATCTACTACAAGTACTTTATTTTTCAAATTCCATCATTCCTATCTATATAATTCGTTTTTATATAATACTTCTACATTATTCGTTAATGTTTCACATAAAACAATTATAATATACTTTTATTGATTTAATTTAATTAATTTTTACTAGCTGTATACTCTTCTAATGTAGAATTATTTTCATATATTTCTTTAGCTACATCTTTCCCTACATATCTTATATGCCACGGTTCATATGACTTACCTGTTATATCTTCTTTTCCTAATGGGTATCTTAATATAAACCCGAATTTATGAGCATTCTCTGCTAACCATATAGCTTCTTTCGTACTACCTACAAACCATCTATCTTCATTAGTCACGTCTATACATAATCCAGTTTGATGTTCACTACTACCTGGCTTAGCCACATATTCATTAGCCTTTGTTAATCCATCCGAAATAACCTTTTTAGTATATATATCTTTTTGAGTTGCATAAGATCTATACGCTGATGTACCTAAAAAATTAATTCCTTCTTCTTTTGCTTGCTTAAATAACTCCTCTACTGCTTTTGACGCAACCTCTTCCATTTGTTTTTCTTCATTAGTTGCATTATCGATAAAAGGAATGTTTGGCACATCACTTTTATATGGTTTATAGTTTTCATCTAACTTATTATCATTGTTTACTAATAGCGTGTTTGTTATAATATTTGAGTTACTTTTATTTAATATTTTTTCTTGTATTGATGTTTTTCCTGGCGTTAATATTTTTACTAAAATAATTGTAACTGCTACTATTATTATAATAGGTACTATAACCCTAAATTTTTTCATAATCTATCTTCTCCTTTTAACCTTAACTACTACATTTTCAATGTAATTGTAGTGAATTTTTATAGGTTTATTTTAAAAGATAGATTTTAAATAACTTATAAGTAATTCTTAAGAGATCTTAAGTTTATTAATTTTGATGGAGGACACAAATATGACTATGCAAAAACTTCTTAGTAAAGCTCGTCAAGCTATACAAGATTTTGATATGATACAAGACAACGATAAAATAGCAGTAGGACTTTCTGGAGGAAAAGATAGTTTAACATTACTTCACATACTGAAAAACTATCAAAGATTCTCACCTCAAAAGTTTGAATTGATTGCAATAACGCTAAATCCTGGTGGTGTAGACAATTCACCATTATACAAACTTTGTGAAGATTTAGATGTAGAATTTCACGAAGTTCAAACTAATATAAAAGAAATTGTATTTGATATAAGAAAAGAGAAAAATCCATGTTCATTATGTGCCAACTTAAGACGTGGTGCGCTAAATGGTACTGCTAAAGAACTAGGATGTACTAAGGTTGCGCTTGGGCACCATAAAGATGATGCAATAGAGACTTTTTTAATGTCTATGCTATATGAAGGAAGAGTTAACTGTTTTTCTCCAAAGACGGTTATGGATAAACAAGATTTAACAATAATAAGACCTATGATTTATATAGAAGAATATATGACAAAAAAGGCCACAAGAGAATATAACTATCCAGTTATAGAGAATCCTTGCCCTGCCGATGGTCATACTAATAGACAAAATATAAAAGAACTTGTCCAAAGATTAAATAAAGAAATGCCAGGTTCAAAAAAGAACATATTTGGAGCTTTAAATAATCCTGATAAATTATTTATATGGGATAAAGAAAAAATAAAATAAATATAAAATCTTAAAAATATTATATATCTTAGGTATCAATCTATGAATTAATATTATATTATTCAATTCATAGATAATACGTCAAAATGACTTAAATTTTATTTTGGCGTATTTTTTTATCTATAATAATTGTAATATTATCTCATTGAAGTTTTTTATAGTACCTGAATCGTATAATTAAATCAGATAAATATATAAATAAAAAAGACACTTATGATACGCTTAGGTAACCGACTAAGATCAACAAAAGGATGGTCAAAAATGTATTTTAATTATATTAACATAAATTAGTTATAGTAACTCTAGTAGAAAAACATCAAATGAAGTTATGAAAAAATGAACTGTTTTGAAAATAATTAACTCATCATCCAAAACAATTCATTTAAATTTTATAAATTTTTATTAGTTTTAAGCTACACTAAACTTCCATAAATCCTTAGTTTCCTTCATGAAAATATCTATATCCCAAGTTTTATTGCTTTTTTCTTTACTATCAGGGTCATTCACTATTATATTTCCATCTTTATCTACGCCAGTTAAGACTATATAATGTCCTTGAGTTGTAAATGTTCCTGGACCCATAGTTGCTATTATTGGCTCTCCTTTTTTAAGAGTAGATATAATTACTTCTTTACTTAAAGGTATTTCTTTGCCCTTTAGTCCAAAGTTGCTTGCTCCATCAGTCATTAAACTCCACTTAGAGCCTATGCCCTCTACATAGTACCCGCTATTATAAGCAAAATCTGAAACTGCCTTTGGATTTATGTTTGTATTTCCTGTAAGACCTACCGCAACCATTGCTAAAGAAGTTGGTCCACATCCATCAATTGCAATAAAGTTTGAACCATATTTATCGTATCCCCATCTTTCGTCCCATTGAAGGAAAAGTGGTATTTCACCTTTTTTGTAATCATCTTTTACAGATATTTTTTTACTTGTTTTTGAATCATTATAGATATAATCTGAAACAAAATCTATAGTTTCAGGCTTTTTAGCTGCTAAATCTAATAAATCCTTAGGATATAAATCTATATTATTTAATATCTTTTTTACTTTTGGATATTCATTTGATTCTTCTACTAAACTAATTATAGTTGGATCATTTGAGTTTAAATTTTCTTTAGATATTAATTCATCCCCTTTATTTCCAGACATTGTATGCTTCCCCAATATGGCTACTAAACCTATACCTAATATAGCCGCTACGCCTATAATAGAATATTTAATATTCTTCTTCATCACTCTTTTTTTCTTCTTTTTATAGACCATTATGTCATTCTCCTTTTGATGCATATAAAAAACATCTAAAAGCTACCCTATATAGGTTTATTCTATACTTCATAGTTTCCAGGTGTTTTATTTTTACTATAATCTTAAGTCATTCAGCTATTTTCTAGTTGTATCAAACAACTTTGAGCATAATCACCTTCTAACATATTAACTAACTTGTCCATGTTCTTTAATTGAGCTTTATCAATTAATTCTGTAGTAATTTTAGATATTAAGTTTACAGTAGATTATATAAACTAATATCCTTTAGCTTAAGGTTCATCTCTTATTCTATATAACTAAATTACAATATATATTATAATCTATATTTTATAAAAATTTTATTAAGTAATTATCTGCATTATCATATTCCACAATGCTTATAAAGTAGTTTATTATTCAAAGTTACAACACCATCATTTTTGATATATCCATTAACGAAATTATATGTTAATATAATACCTTAATACAATTCTATAACATATTAATAATCAAAAAAGACGCTTATGATAAGCTTAGTTAATCAATTAAAATCAACAAAAGGAATATCAAAAATGCATTTTAACCATACTAACATAAACTAGCTAGCAAATCTAGAGGCAAGTTATTACTTAGGTGTAAAAGAGAGAGGCTTACTTCCAGTTACTTAGTGAACCATAGGTAATTTTCCTTATGTAAATTAACAATTTAGGATATAAAAATCTCTTTATCAATTAAACTTATATCTTAAGAAAATATAATTTTTATAACAAAAAAAGACTGTTTCCGTTACAGTCTTTTTAAAGGGCTATTAAAATTTTTATCAAATACTATTTAAGGGGGGTTAGTATTTTTATAGTTATAATTCTATATTTAGAAGGAGCATTAAGTATAGCTCCTCCTTTTATGTCAAATTCTTAAATGTCAATTTTTTATGTCCGTTCCTAATGCATATATCATCTTATGTCATTTCTTGTTGCCTATGTATACAATGTACTATATTTTTGTATAACTGTCCATAATACAAAATATTTTTTATAAAAAATTTACCTTTTATAACAAATTTAGTTTTTCTATAAATATTTTATAAATTTATATTTTAAAAATTCTTATAATGAATAAGTTCATAGAAATGCATTTAATATAACCGCTATGAACTTTGCTCCTTAAGAAGTCGGATCTGAAATTCAGAAACATATACCAGAATTTGAGCTTAGCTATAATGTAGACCCTATACGTCAATCTATTGCAGAATCTTGGCCTAATTCTATAGATTCATCTTGTGCAGTAGCAGAATGGGGATTTAAGTTCGAACATAATTTAAGTAAGATGACATCAGATATGCTTAGTAAATTATCATCAAAATAATATATAATACGTTTATATAAAATATATGTAATTATTTACATTCCATAGATTCTATCAATAGGAATTTAAGGTGTTTAAAGATTATTCCTATTGATAAAATCTATTTTTTTACTTTTTTAAAAAAAACAATTCTATATACATTATTATGGTTTTATTGTTTATTTAGATATACCTTCCGTTCTATATCCAATTTCTTTATTTGCTAGCCTATATGCTTCATTTATCATGTCCTCTTTAGACATGCTATTACCAATTAAACTATCTATGGTTATTTGATTTCTTTCACTAAAATATTTATCTGAAAGTTGATTTTCTATATCCTCTTGTTCGGCCACATCTCCTTCGTGTAGTATATACTTCACATTTATTCCATTTTCATTTAATCTTCTTCCAACTAATATACTCCTATGACATCTGATTGGATCTTGCATTGCCCCTAAAAGAGCAATTTTATATCCTTTTTTACACCCATCTTTTATTCTCTCTATCCCCTTTTTAAATATATCTTCTTTGCTTACTTTCTCAAAATCAGCAAATCCTTCTCTATTATAAGATTCTTTTGATCCTCTCCTAGCTCCAAATTCTTTTCCCATGTATATATATATAAATCCTTCTTTTCTTAAAGTTTTACAAAAATCTTCTCTATTGTATTGAATATTATACCTAGAATATGGAGTTTCTCTAATATCTACAACACAATTTATATTGTATTGATTTAACATATCTATAAGCTTTTCAATTGGATAATTAGAGTGACCTATCGCAAATACTTGCATAACTTCACCACCTTTTTTAATGCACTTTTACTTATATTTATATCCAAAATGAATTTATATAAATTCTATTATTTTAAATTAACTATTTAAATAATTAGTGTTTTTTATTATTATATCTCATAAACAAAAAATGATAGTCTATTGATGATTGATTTAATCTCATAGACTATCATTTTATTATTATATTTACTTTATATCTTTATAAGTTTAATCTACCTTCTCTATAGGTTTCGAAACTAACAAAATAACTTGAATCATTGTAGTTATTAATGATGTTTTTCTTTTATAAGCCATATATCTTCCATCCCAAGAATCACAGTATTTTTCTTTGAACTTCTTTAGACCTTGGAATGAATAGAATTTATGTCCATGTGAATATACCTTGGCAGCTATCTTCTCGCCTAGAAATGCATACTTTGATATACCTACATTTGATAATGGAGCCATACCCATATTAAATCTTGAGTATCCATTTTCTTTTCCCCACTCAAATAGATTAACGAACATGAAGTCCATTATTCCATTACAAGTTTCATGTGAAAAACGCATTAAGTCTATCGATAAAGTTTTATGACCATCATACATCGGCATAAAGTTAGCAAATCCCTTTATTTCACCATCTTTATTTTTAACTATAGATATTGGATTTCTACTTAAATACTCTACATCGAAAAATCCTATTGAGAATCCTTTTTCTTGTCTTCCACATAGCCATTCATCAGATACAGCTTTTATACTATCCATAAATTCATCACTGAAAGGAGGCTTTACAACTTCAAATGTATATTCTTCTTTACTAACTCTTGATATAGCATTTCTTACACTCTTCATTTTTCTTCCTTCTAATGTAAATTTATTTAAATCTACAGCTGCCTCTTCTCCTAATTTAAAGAACTCATATCCTGTTTCATGAAGGTATGGAATTAATTTATCATCTATAGCACAGAATGTTGGTATATATCCATATTTATCAGCTAACTCATAGAATTCCTGAATAGTATTAAATATATTTTCATCATTCCCTACTGGATTTCCTAATATAAATATCTTATTAGCATAAGTTTGATATTGTATTAAAACATCCTTATCTTTATTTATATAAACATACTTATCATTTAAATATATAAAGTGTATTATAGATGTCCCGCCAAATTTATTTAGTATATTTTCTACATCATCTTTACATTCTTCTAATTTCATCTTAGGGAATTCATTTTTACCATTCTTATAATATATAATACATAAGAATAATATGGCTATTATAAATCCAGCTATACTTAAAAACATTACATTTGATGATGCATTTGAAAATTGTATTTGATATTGAGTAAAAGGTATCTTTCCTACTTTTCCATGAACGCTTGCGTAGAAAGTATATAGATATAGTATTAAGAAAGATAGCAATATTATTACATCTTGTATAAATATTCCCCAACGCATTACAAAACTTTCTCTATAAAATTGTTTTTTACCAAGCCAAATTATAAGACCTACTATTACTAAATACAATGCTCTACCATAGTCCGTTCCTTGTGCGAAAGTCACCCCAATACATAAGGCAACTATTATTAAAGTTAATTTATAAATATTTTTTGATTTATAAATTAATAATCTAGACATAGCTATAAGTAAAAATCCTAATACTATGGCAAATTTATCTGGTATATATATTATTGATAGATGTGAGACTCTACTTATTATATTTATTTTATTTATAACTTCAGGAATAGCTTCTGATATTAACAGAATACTTCCTGTTAATAGTACAATAAGTACTATACCTATATGAGCCATTTTTGATAGTATAGTCATTACTATATCTCTTATATCATCATCTACAGTCTTCCACATTACATTTCCATATAAAATTAATCCTATAATTAATGGAACTATATAATAAGAAATTCTATATAGGAATATAGCTAATAAAACTTTCTCTGATGGAACATTTAAAGCTTGTAATCCTAGTATCATTGTCAAATCAAAAGAACCAAGTCCTCCTGGTGATAAACTTACAATAGCCACTATAATTGCTAGTACAAATACCGGGAATAATTTCATAAATGATATATTTGCATCTAGTACTAACATGATAGAGTATATTAAAACTATAGTTGTTAACCATTCTAATGCTGATATTCCCATTATAGTTACCGCATCTTTAATATCTTTTCTATCTTCATCATTTCCCTTAATAAACTTATATATGAAGTATATTGATATTGCCGGGAAATATACACTTATTATTAAAGTTAATATGCTTGTCCAATCATTTAACTTTAATGACTCAAAATTAGTGATGGCATATATGAAACTCACCATAGAAAAACCAGTTAAATTTAAAGCTACTATTTTTGATATCTCTTTTACAAGTAACTTTTTGTCCTTCACATAATTACCATAAAAATTACTCTTTAATGCTATGGCTGTACTTCCTCCAAATCCAGCTATACTAGCAATTGAACTAGCTATCCATGAGAATTTATATAACTCCCTGTTATCTAAGTTGATATTCACTCTTCTTTTTAGTACAAAATCGTAAAGACTTAAAGGAAGATATGAAATAATTCCTAAAAGTATTATTGTTATTGAGTTTATAAGCGTTAACTTATCTGCATATAGTTTAAATGTATTCATATTAAATGAAGAAACTACACTGATAAACTCTTTCATAACTATAACAAATATTACTAATGCTATTAAATACTTTAATGTATTTTTTAATTTTACTTTATTTATAATTATAATCTCCTCCTTTTATATTTCTGATAATAAGGCTATTTTACCATACTTTGACACAATATATCCTTACATTCTTCTTTATCTTATATAACAGATTTGTAAGAATTTAAATTTATTGTAAAAGTTTTGCCTGACAATATATATTATTCTACAAAAAAAAATAGATATTTAAAATCTATCCCTTTTTATTTTTAATAAACTTCTTAATACTATTGCTTTATATTACTAATAATGTTAAATATTCATACTATTTATTAATAATATAAATTTTAAAGATAACGGATTTATAGTTAACAATCTTTATAATAATTCCTTACATAATTCTTGTAAATACTTTTCAAATCTTATATTATCTTCTTTCTTCCTTTTTGATGGACCCTTTACTCGAGCACCTGAGCTTCTTAGTTTTTTTGATATATGTCTTGTAAATAGTAATTGGTCTATATTTTCATTTGTATACGCTCTTCCATTTTGATTTATTGGGTATCCTCCCTTTGAAAGTGCCATTGCAGCTAAACCGTAATCTTGAGTTACTATTATATCACCCTTATTTACTTTATTAACCAAAGAAAAATCTACGGAATCTCTTCCTTTTGATAAGACTATAGTTTCTACATTATACTTATCAAAGTTATGTGATGTATCACACATTATTAATACTTCTATATTAAATTTTTTAGCTACTTTTATTGTTATATCTACAACTGGGCATCCATCACCATCTATTAATATTTTCATAACTGTCCTCTTCTCTTTTATATCTAATACTACCCTATAGTATTTTACTCCATAACATTTATTATTTACAAAAAAATATGAACTAATTTTTAAATTAGTTCATATTTAAGCTAAAATATTTGTATGTACATCATAAATACTAAAAAAATTATTAATTATATTAAATTTATTATCTGTTTTTTATCTTCTATCTGATTTGAGTTAAATGTTGCTTTTATAATTAATGGATCCCCTCCTAGTATATATATTTTCCCCGTAAAATATAAGGCTTCATCTATATCATGTGTTACAAATAAAACTGTTCTAGTTTCTTCTCTCAAAACATTTTTGAAAGCCTTCATAATGTCATTTTTATTTTTTATATCTATCGATTTAAAAGGTTCATCCATTATTATAAGTTTTGATGGTTTAGCAAATGCTCTAGCGATATTTACCCTTTGTCTGATTCCACCGCTTAAACTTTGAGGATAATAGTTTTCAAAATCCTGTACTCCCACCAAGTTTAAGTATTTTTTGCAAATTTTGTCTAACTCACCTTTTTTATAGTCATTTTTTAATATTAACTTCAGATTTTCCTTTACTGTTAACCATTCTACAAGCCTATCCTCTTGAAATATGTAACTTATACTATTTGTATTTATACCTTCTATTTTTCCGCTATCTTTTTCTACTATATTGCTAATTATTTTTAGTAATGTAGTTTTTCCGCATCCTGATTTCCCTAATATAGTATTTACTCTATTTTCCTTAAATATAATATTAAAGTCTTTAAATATAACCTTATCATCATATTTCTTATATAAATTTTTTATCTTTATATCCATACTACACTCTCCATTTAAAGGACTTTTTAGTTATAAACTTATTAAGTATATCTAAAGCAAATGAAATCATTGCTATGATTATTATCCATGCAAATATAGCTTCTGTATTAAAATTCATTTTTTCATATTGAATTACTGTTCCTATTCCATACTTTGGTTGCCCGTGAACCTCTCCTGCTATAACCACTTTAAAAGCCAATGAAAATGTAGACACTAATAAATTAGTAACTTGAAACTTTATTAATGGAAAGTAGATATATTTAAGTTTGTCTATTTTTTTTACCTTATAGATGTTTGTCATCTCTATTATGTTTTTATCAACTCCTAAAATAGAACTTAATACACCTTCATATAATATGGGGAAAACTATAAATATCCCAACTATAAAAGGTGCGTTGTCCTTATCAAACCATATAAGAGCCAATACTACTAAAACCATAGTTGGGATAGATGTTGATAAAGCATTTACGGGTTTTAGTATGTTTCTAAATAAACTACTTCCTGAAGAAACTATACCTAAAAATATTGAACTTATTAAAGCTAATAAAAAACTTACTATTGTCCTGTAAGCAGAGCTAAGCACATTTATAAAAAAATCTTCACTTTTAAATATAATTAGAATATTAGCTAGAACCACTTCTACTGTAGGTAAATATATCGGATTATCTATAAGTGTCGCTAATATTTCCCAAATTATAATTAATAATATACAAGATGTAAGTATCTGTAATCTATCTTTCCATAAAAATTCCTTCATCTGGTATATTTCCTCCTAGTGACTTTGGATTTGAGTCGAATAGCTTTTTATAATAGTTTTTGTATATATCCTTGCTATCTTCTATAGGTACGAATTTAAGATTTGCTCTTTCAATAGATTTTACAATTATAGGTTTCTCTGTTGAAACTTCTATTTCTCCACAGTATGTAGCAAGTTCTGATGGGTTATCATTTGCCCATTCTATCCCTTCTTTAACATTATCTAAAAATTTATTAGTAAAATCTTTATTTTCTTCTAAAAAACTATTCTTAACTATAATAGTTGCTTGAGGATATCCATATTCTGAATCTGCTATTTCTTTATATTCATCATTTAAGCCTTTAAATATTTTCACATTTTCTTTTTTAGTCATGAGGGCACTAAGAGCTGGTTCTGGTACTATTGCTGTATTTTCTTTACCAGACACTATCATTGGTACTAATTCACTTGGTGAATTTACATAGCTAAAATTAACATCACTTTCAGTATTTAATCCCTTTTCAGATATTATATATTGTGCTGTTATGTCTGGTGTTAAACCCTTACCTATGTTCATAATATTTTTTCCTTTTAAGTCTTCATAATTATTTATATCTTCTGTTGAAACTATGTAAGATGAACCAAACCCTGTTGTTCCTGCTATTTGGTAATTCTTTGTTTTGTTATAAACTATAGATGCCATATTAGATGGTACTATAGCTATATCTGGTTCTTCTTTCATAACTGTTGTTGAAAGGGTTTCTGATGTCTTTTCTATCGTATATTCAATTTCATAATTTGACTTTATTTCTGGTTTCTCTTTTATTAATTTAGCTATTGCTATTGTTGGTAATCCATCTGGAGATACCACTTTTACAACCTTCTTAAATGTTTCGTCTTTAATACTTTCTGATTTTTCTTTATCAATAGATGCACAACCTGACAATATCCCCATTGCTATTATTCCTGTTGATAAAATACTTATAAACTTCCTCATCTCTAATCCCCCTTTTTTATAAATTCCCTATAACACTTATTTGTTCAAATAAATTCTGTAAACTTTATTAAAAGATTTAATTTTTCTATCCTTTATATTTTCTATATTTATAATTAATTTACCTTTTATCATGTTCTTTAGTTTATTAATTATTTACTAAATAATTTTAAAATTATTAATTATAATTTCTATTATTCTCAAAATTACGAAAATATAAGATTTCTAATTATTTTGTTTAGATTAAATTTAAAGTGGTATTTATATTAGAGTAGTTAATATTTAATATATACTTAGGGAGATGAATTAAAGATGAAATCTTTAAAAGGAACTAAAACAGCACAAAATTTAATGAACGCATTCGCAGGAGAGTCAATGGCTAAAAACAAATACCAATTCTATGCTAAAATAGCTAGAAAAGAAGGATTTGCTCAAATAGGTGATATATTTGATGAAACTGCTCAAAACGAAGAAATGCATGGAAAAATATTCTTTAGATACTTATTAAATGATTTCACTGGAGAAGATGTTCAAGTGACAGGTTCTTACGGAATGGGTATGTCTAGTACTTTAGAAAATTTAAAAACAGCAGCAGCAGGAGAAAATGAAGAAGATACTCTTTACTTAAAATTCGCTGCAGATGCTAGAGAAGAAGGATTTGAAGAAATAGCTGCTTCTTTTACTCATATTCATGGAATAGAAGCTCATCATAGAGATAGATTCTTAAGATTAGCTAAGAATATAGAAGAAAATAAAGTATTCGAGAAACCAGAAGTTAAAGAATGGGTATGTACAGTATGTGGATATGTTCATTCAGGAACAGAAGCTCCACAAGTTTGTCCAGCTTGCAAACATCCACAAGGATATTATGAAATAAAAGCTGAAAACTTCTAAGGCTAAGTATATAAAAAAGGTTAAACACATATCATTTATCAATAATGTGTATTTAACCTTTTTTATATTTCATAAATTTTTACTTTCTATACTACTTTATATCGTTTATTCTAACACAAAAAAGCCAGGTATTTTACCTAGCTTTTTTGTGTTTAAAATCTATATACTATGCTTTTTTTACAACGCTAGACTTTAATTTCATAGCTCCAAAACCGTCTATTTTACACTCTATATCGTGTCCATCAGCTGCATCTGGAACTAAACGTATACTCTTTACCTTTGTTCCTATTTTTATAGAAGATGAACTTCCCTTAACTTTAAGGTCTTTAACTACTGTTACAGCATCTCCATCTTTTAATACGTTTCCATTTACGTCTTTTATTACAACTTCTTCTTCAACTGAATCAGTTGGATTCCATTCATATGCACACTCTGGGCAAACTAAAAGATTTCCATCTTCATATACATACTCTGAATTACATTTTGGGCAATTTGGTAAAGTTTCCATAATATTATTTCCTCCGTTCAATATAGTTAATTTTTTTGCTCATAGGCTATATAATATCATAGTCTTCTCATATTGACAAATCTTCATACCGACTAGGCTCAAAGTTAGTATTTATCCTTGCTAATATAATTATTTATTGATCACTTAATACTGTCTATTTTAATATTTTCTGATAAGTATCAAATTATTAATACTTTAAATCTCAAACTAATATAATTAAACATAGAATTACTTAACTAATAGAAATAATTTTACTAATACAACTTAGCTTCACTAAGTATTCTATTATAATTTCTATTTATTAGAATTGTAATTTTCACATTAAAATAACAATGTGATTTTTAGATAAATAATTTGGAGGATATCAATATGAAAAATAAGATTTTTAATGTTTTATATAATACAATATTTCGTAATCATAATAAAAACAATATAAAAATAAAGTCAATAGCATCAAGACAAATTCCTTATGAAATTGAAGTTATCGCTGAAAATTTATATGTACCTTGGGCTATAGATATAAGCAATGAAGGTAACATATATTTTACAGAAAGATCTGGTGCTGTTAGAATTATTGAAAATGAGAAACTTAATCCACAGCCACTCATCACATTTAGTTCTCCCTTTATAAGTCAAGGAGAAGGGGGATTAATGGGTATTGCCTTAGATCCAAACTTTTCAAATAACCATTATATTTATATTATGCATTCATATCTAGAAGCTAACCAAGTCTATAATCGTATCATTAGATTGGTAGAAAATAATAATATAGCATCCATTGACCAGATTATTCTAGATAAAATTCCTGGAGGAAGTATTCATAATGGAGGAAGAATAAAGATAGGTCCAGACCAAAAATTATATATAACAACAGGAGATGCCGGAAATCCTGCATTAGCACAAGACCCTACAAGCACCGCTGGAAAGATACTTCGAATAGAATTAGACGGAAGTATTCCTAAAGATAATCCAATTATTAACTCTCCTATTTATAGCTTAGGTCATAGAAACCCTCAAGGCTTAGCATGGAATTCAAAAAATGTATTGTATGCATCAGAGCATGGGCAATCAGCGCACGACGAAATAAACATAATACAACCAGGAGCCAATTATGGGTGGCCTATCGTTCAAGGAGATGAAGAATCTACAGAAGTTATAACACAAAAACCTTTGATACATAGCGGTGAAGTTACATGGGCTCCATCTGGTATGACCTTCGTAAATCAAGGACCATGGGAAGGAGAATTACTCGTTGCTACTTTACGTGGACAACAGTTGCTTGGTATTTCGCTAAATGGAAAGGGAACAGTAGTTAAGAATGTAGAATCATGGCTAAAAAATGAATATGGACGTTTGCGTGAAGTTGTCCAAGGAAAAGATGGTTCAATTTACCTTGCAACAAGTAATAAAGACGGTAGAGGGAATCCTGATATAAATGATGATAGAATTTTCCGCCTCACTCCAAAATAAAAACACAATTTCTAAATATACTTTCTTATGGCATAATCAAATTATTTTCTAAATAATTAAAGTAATTAAAATATAGGAGCTTACCTTTGATTTATGAAAAATATAGAATATATGTAAAGAGGTCTATAAAATATATTTTATAGACCCTATTAAACTTAATTCTCTTTTTTATGCAATTATATTTTTAATCACAGTAAATTTTTATCTATTTTTATAGAATTTATACTAAAGGTGCTTGAATTTGGGTAGTGAAAAGGAAAATATGAAAATGGCCATCAACAACAGTAGTTTGTCCAGATACTAAATGAACATGTTTATTAGTTCCTGGTATTGGAATTGCTGGACCAGTTGTAACGCGTATTTGATGGAAATGATCTAAAAAGTCTGTATTGTCATTTCTGATTCTATGAACATGGTTTGTCCCACCATTTATTGGAATAGCTTCTCCTGTAACACCAGCAACTCTATGATTATGTCTGTCATCGCCTTCTTCAGCTAATTTAACACTTTCTGAGTATTCATGAACATGCGTCTGCATTTCGTCTTCTTCATGACAATTACAGCAATTACATTTATGCCAATTCATATGTTTACATTCATCTTCATTATGACATTTACAGCAATTATCTCTATGACAATTCATATGTCTACATTCATCTTCATTATGATATCTCATACATTTAAAGCTGTTACCTCTATTATCATTATCTCTTCTGCATCTATTATTTTGAAAACTCATTCTTTCTCTCTCCTATTATATTATATTAAAAGACTCTTATAAGAAATCTCTTGATATAATATATATGAGCATTTGTCAATTTCGTTCCTATTTCTCGTTAATTTTACATAATTCCCTCCTTTACACACCACTATAATTTTTCGTTTTTTAGTAAACAATTTTCCCTTCACTCTTGATACTTCTTACTTTTTTAGATTCCATTAATATGTATTAATAGTTAGATTATTATTAATCATAATACTCAAGTTAAAATAAAAGATTCTATTCAAAAAATATTATCCTCTTATATATTGAAACATCATCATTCCACTTTATTTCGTCAGAAAGGTGCTTTGGAATTAGTCTATATATTCTAATTTTTTATAAGTTATTGGTTAAAATAACATAAGTATTAAATATTTTAGGCAAAGGAGATATTTTATATGAACTTTTTAAATGGTCAAGAAACACTTAGCACCATTGACTGGATACTTCGTGCTATTATTGCTTTTTTCTTTTTGCTAGCAATTGCAAAGTTATTAGGGCATCGTTCCATTTCTCAATTAAGACTAATTGATTTTGCTATTACTTTAGTAATCGGTAATATTATTGCTCATCCATTGTCTGATGAAAAGCTTGGACTAGAAGGCTCCATCATTACAACACTTGTATTAGTTGTTCTATATATTTTGGGAGTATTCATAGTTCTTAAATTTCCGTACCTTGGAAAAATTATTAATAATCCACCAATCACGCTTATTCAAAATGGTGAAATCCTTTATAACGGGCTAAAAAAAGCACGAATATCAATCGATATATTATTAGAAGAATTACGTGAAAAAAAGGTAGAAGATCTGAAGAAAGTAGCATTAGCAACATTAGAGCCTAATGGTAAAATTTCTATTTTTTTACATCCAGAATATGAGCCCATTACACCTTCACATTTGTCTATTAAAGTGGAACCTTTTGGTTTTCCAAGAACAATTATTAAAGATGGTAAAATTAACTTTGAACAGCTAAAAATGCTTAATAAAGATGAGAACTGGGTCGTTTCCAAATTAGAAAGTTTATATCAAGTCGATGTAAAAAATGTTTTACTTGCCACACTTGATAATAAAGATAATTTAAATGTTTTTTTATATAAATAATCCATTGAGGCATAAACATATCCATATACACAGATTAGTTTAAGCCTCTTTTATTCTAAGAATATCATTTATCTATAATGCTGTTATCAGAAACTTACTCTACGGATCTTATTTTTATTTAGTTTGTTATTTATCTCACTTACATACCTTTTTAAACCAATGAAAAATATCACCTTCTATATTTACATTTATCTGTCTCTTAGCAACATAACTACGTATTAAATGCCTTATCTAACTACTTCAAAATATCTATAATTGCTCTTTCATCCAATTGAACTAAATTCAAAATTAATATATTAATTTTGAATTTTATCCTTAAAAATCTAATAGAATTTTTTTATTTACTAAGTTGACAAAATCCTATATTTTTTAATATTTATTATATATAAAAACCCGTATCACTTCGTTGTGATACGGGTTTTTGTAATAACCTTAAATAAAACTATTGGTTAAATTACTACTTTAGTATAATTTTTTAAATGTATTTTAAATTACATAGCTCTAGCAGGGAATATTGCATCTAAAACTCCAATAACTATAGCTGCAAGTATTGCGCCTATAATAGTTACACCCATATCAGGTACTAAAAATTGTGCTAAATATATTATTATAGCTGCAATTATAAACCCTTTTATTCCTTTTCCAAAAGGAGATGCGTCAACTCCCATAAGTAATTCTGCTAAATAATCTAATCCAGATATAACAACTGCAGCTATTAAAAATGACCATATTCCATTGATTGAAAATCCTGGAGTTACAAATGATGTTATCATTAGAATAACTGCGACTAATATAAATCTTCCTATCCATCTTAATAAACTATTATTATTTCCTTTTTTTTCATTATTATCATGTGCCATATAAGCCACTCCTTTAATAAAATTTTATAATTACTTTTTGTTATTAAATCTCTACAAATAAATCTTCAGTATTTATTAAATAGTTCATTTTTAATAATAAATATTTATTATTTTTACATTATAGTTATATATTTACCATTGTGTTAAATATTATTCCTTATAATATTGAAAAACCTTACAATTATAATTTTATTATTATCTAAAATCCTAATAATCCCTATTTTTAATTTTTGTAAGCTAGGTTCGAGTTTAATAGTTAAAGGAGTATATAACAATGAAAAAATTTAAAAAAATTCATTTTTATCATTATTTGTATTAATGCTTATTTTAATTAATTTGATTATCATAAAAACTTTTTATTAATACTCTAATATCTAATAAAATATTACAATACTAAAAAGCCTTCTACTATCAACTATTTTGCTATATAGAAGTATAACTTACCATATATAAATAACACTACCCTATGAATTAATAATATAATTATTATTATACTAAATTCCACTATATCTTACTTCTAATGCACTTCTCTGTACTTTACTCTACGAAACAAATTTTTCTTTATTTTCTCATTTATATTGTCACCTTTAAATTCATTAACTTCAATACAACTAAATGAAAATACAACTTTCTTGTGGGATAAGCACCTTCTCTAAACATATATCATAAAATATTATAAAGTCTATGAAAGGAATGAGAAATATGTTTAATGTTTGTGAACCATATACCTATTCTTACTGGATTAATACACCAATGTATAATATTTATAGAGGATATACATACCCTTACTGGGTTAATGCTCCAATGTATCCATACCCCTTCTGGACTAACACACCAATATATAACTCATACTTTAAGAGACAAACTACTAAATTGAAGGATTATGGAGCAGAGCCATTTACAGTTAATATTGATGAAGCTACTAAGCAAAACAATACTTTTCGTACCGCTTTATGGACAGGAAACAATCTGCAAGTTACCTTAATGAGCATCGATGTTGGGGATGACATAGGTTTGGAAGTCCACCCAACAGGTGACCAATTCATACGTATTGAAGAAGGTCAAGGTCTTGTTAAAATGGGTGAGAATAAAGATAAATTGGACTTTGAAAGAGAAGTTCATGATGATTATGCCATCATGATACCTGCTGGTAAATGGCACAATGTAATCAATACGGGTGATAAACCACTTAAATTGTATGCTATCTATGCCCCACCTGAGCATCCACATGGTACTGTTCATAAAACTAAAGCAGATGCAGAAGCTGCTGAGCATAACTCCGAGCATTAATCAAAAGATACTGTAAAAATGGCTTTCTATGTTAAGATTAAATTCTCGTAGGAAGCTGTATTTTACAGCAAAACAAATTCTTCTATTTATGCAATATAAGTATAAACTTTAATATAATTGTTTATAAAATCTAAATTCTATATTTCATTCAGAATATAAAGCATAACTATTCACTATAATTTATATACTTTTATTTAAGTAATCTAATGACTTTCCGTTTTTCATTAATAAATACCAAAAGACCGTATCAATTATTTGATACGATCTTTTTTATCTATCTTATAAAGTTTGTAAATATCTTATCTTCTTTTTCATTTTCTTTAACTTGAGATTTTCCAGCTTCAAGTACTTTCATCATCCAAGCCATATTTTTCCCAAGTACTCTCATTATTTGCATACCTTCTTCATCTTGAGTCACTTCTCCAGGAGTAGTTCCATAAGCTACATTCCAATAATTAGATGTAGGCATTATCATTTCTGAATAATTAATATAGTTATTTAATTGGTCAAATACAGGTATTCCTCCTGATCTTCTTACTGCTACTACACTTGCTCCTATTTTATGTCTAAACATTCCTCCATTTGAAGAAGCTACATAAAAAGCACGATCTAAGAATGATTTCATAGTTCCTGCTATTGCTGAATAATGAACTGGAGATCCTAAAATTATTCCATCAGCTTCTTTCATTTTTTGAACCCATTCATTTACTCCATCAGTTTCTATGACACATCTTTCATTCTGATTTCTTGAACATCCCCCACAAGCTAGACATCCACGTACTAATTTATTTCCTACATGAACAATTTCTACTTCTATTCCTTCTTTTTCTAATTCCGCTGCTACAGTTTTTATAGCATTATAAGTATTTCCGTTCTTATTAGGACTTCCATTGAAAGCAACTACTTTCATAACTTTACCTCCAAACATTGATTTTGCCTATGTGATTATTATATTTGTCATCTAGAAGCCTTACAAGTACGCACTTTTTAGTAAGATTACTTACCTATAGGTAAGATTTTTGAAATAAATATATTTTGAAATAAATAAATTTTTATAAAACTAAAAATAATATATAATATATTCATAAGTAATTTATTATAGTATTACTTTATTAAGAATAATTAGCAGGTAGGTAAAATTAATGGTTTATTATAATGGCAAAGAATTTGTATGTTTATTAGACTTAGCAATGGAATTTATTAAAGGTAAATGGAAATCTATTTTATTATGTAATTTATATAGAGGACCTAAAAGATTTTTAGAACTTCAAAAATCCATTGGAAGTTTAAGTCAAAAAGTTTTAAACGAAAAACTTAAAGAGCTTGAGAATGATGGTTTAATAGAAAAAATAGTATATGCTGAAGTGCCACCTAAGGTAGAATATTTCTTAACTGATAAAGGAAAAGAGCTTTATGAAATTATATCCCCTCTTGAAAATTGGTCTAATAAATACTACCCTAACTTAGATAAGATTCATAAATAAATATTATATAAAAGCAACTATATATTACTTTTATATAATATTTATTTTTTGTTTTATAAGATACAATATCTAATATATATCTAGAAAATAATATACAAATAAAAACCGTATCACTTACTTGGGATACGGTTCTCCGTTACACTTCTAAAAGAGATAATTTTTAGGTTAAATATTTTCAAATCAAGTATTTTCTACAATTATCTTCTCTACTAATTTTACCTCTGATCTAAAACCCAACTTCTTAAGATGTATTACTAGTTCATTCCCATCTATTACCCTATAATGAGACTTTCTAGTAACTTCTACATTGCCAATTATTTTTGCAATTTGTAACGTCTTATATTTATTTTACATAATATTTTCACCTCAATCCAACTATATCTTAACCTATATAATAAGTATGGTGTTGTAATGGATAGTTAGACTTAACATCACTTATGATACTGTTATTTTTACATTATAGTTATATATTTATTAATATATTAAGTATTATATTTTATTCTTAGTATATCTCAAGCAAAATACAATATTTCAGTATCAACCTAAAGAATATTTTGCCTTAATATAGCTAAAACTACATTATACGTAAATTTTGCTATATCAAGGAGGGCATATTATTGAAAGCTATTGTATATGAAGGAATTAAAAATGTAAATGTACGTGATGTAGCCGATCCCAAACTAGAAAAAAGTGATGATATTATTATTAAAGTTACATCTACTGCTATATGCGGTTCAGATCTTCATTTAATTCATGGAATGATTCCAAATCTTAAAAAAAATTCAATCTTAGGTCACGAAACAATGGGAATAGTTGAAGAAGTAGGTAAAGATGTTACTAAATTAAAAAAAGGTGATAGAGTTGTTGTTCCTTTTCCTATATCTTGTGGACATTGTTTCTATTGTGAACATGAGTTATATAGTCAATGTGATAACTCTAATGAATATGGCTCATGTGGTGGTATATTTGGTTATAGTGATACTTTTGGTGGATATGATGGAGGGCAAGCAGAATATTTAAGGGTTCCATATGCTAATGTAGGTCCTATAAAAATTCCTGAAGAATTATCAGATGATCAGGTACTTTTCCTTACGGATGTTTTGCCAACTTCTTACTGGGGTGTTGATAATGCAGGTGTTAAAAAAGGTGATACAGTTGTTGTACTTGGTTGTGGACCTATAGGTCTTTCTGTTATCAAATGGCTTATATTAAAAAATGTAGGAAGAATTATTGCAGTGGATAGAGTTTCATACAGACTTAAGCATGCCGCCTCCTACAAAGGTATTGAGACAGTTAACTTTGAAGATCATGATGATACAGGTGAGTACATAAAAGAAATTACTCATGGTGGTGCGGATGTTATTATAGACTGTGTAGGAATGGATGGTGTAATGTCAAACTTTGAAAAAATTGAAACTCTCCTAAAACTTCAAGGAGGTTCAAAGTCAGCAATTGAAGTTTCATCTAGAGCTGTTAGAAAAGGGGGAACTGTTATGATGGTTGGTGTTTATGGTGCAAGATATAATCTGTTCCCATTAGGTGATTTCTTTTCTAGAAATATCACATTAAAGATGGGTCAATGCCCTGCTCAAGCTTATATGCCTAAAATTTTAGATATAATCAAAAAAGGTGAATATAATCCTACTGATATTATTACTCATAAGTTGTCATTATCTGAAGGTAAACATGCCTATGATATATTTGATAGTAAATTAGATAACTGTATAAAGGTAGTCTTAAAACCATAATTATAAAAACCGTATCACTTACTTGTGATACGGTTCTCTGTACCTTACTCTACAGATCATATCTTTAAGGTCACAATAGTGCCTCTGTTTTTAAATTCTTTATTTTATAATACCAACCAGAAGTTAATGATGCTATTTATATCTACAATAACTTTGATTTACTCCCCTTTTCTAGTGTCATCTTTACTAATGTGTTGTACCCCCATAAATATAAGATTCATTAGTTCTGTTAGGTTTTTCCATTGTGATTCCTTTGAATCGAGGTAATAAAAGTTTTTTGTTCCTTCTCGACGTACATTCACAATCTCTGCTTCTTTGAGTATTTTAAGATGATGAGATACAGCAGGACGTGAGAGATGAGTTTTTTCTGTAATTTCTCCCACTCGAATTCCATTAAAATCACTCTCTAATAGAGTAAGTAAGATCAATTGACTTGTTTCGTCACCGATAGCAGAAATTGCCTTACGACATATTTTAAATTTTGATGTTATTTCTTTTAATCTTTCTTCACATTCTTTTTCCATAAACTTCTCCTCACACTTATAAGTATCTTACATTAGCTGTTTCTTTTTGTGCAGTACGTCTGTATTTCACATCTGGATATCCAAGAACTAGCGTTGTAACCACATAATCATTGCGTTTTAGATTTAAATGTCTTCGTAATTTTGGTGAATGGTTTACTACACTTGTAAAAAATCCACTATATAGTACACCCAATCCACAAGACTCTGCCATTAGTGCCATATTTGATGCTGCAAGCGATCCACTAACCTTATCTTTAGTTACTACCATTATTGCAATAGGTGCCTGTTTAAAAAAGAAGTTATCATCAATCGTAACTTCTTTTGCACTTTTCATAAAAAGGCTTACAATTGATTTTATTCTTCTAAAAAATTTCACTGCTATTTTCTCATACTTACTTTTGTCCTCACCCAAAACAATGTATGATACATTTTGTGCATTTTTAGCACTAGGTGTAAATCTACCTGCCTCAATAATTTTTTGTATAATTTCTGAAGGTAATTTTTTATTTTTAAACTTACGGATAGTTCTTCTTGATTTAATTGCCATTAATAATTCATCTGAATCTAAAACAGGTTGTTTTGAAAGTTCTATTGGTGGTTCATCAAATCCTGTCAGTGTAATAGCTTCTTTTGGACATATTGCTGCACAGTGACCGCACTTTATACAATCTTGATTTTTTATTACTGATTTTTTATCTTTAATAATTATATTATTTACCGGACAATCATTTTTACAAAGGCCACACCCAATGCAAAGATCTTTGTTAACTTCAATTATGTGTTGCTCTTTCATAATATATTCATCTGCCTTTCGTTTATTTGTTTAAACCATTATAACATTTAAATATTTTAAAATTTCATTGGTAAAGAATTTGATTACCATTAAATTTTATTAATAACACTACTTTTAGTTATTATTGTTAGTTTAACTAGCAAGAGTAATATATTTTTAATTACGTACAAATTGAAATTAAAGTAATCGAACTTGATATAGAAATTAATTGCAAAGAAAAAAGCACTCCATCTCGCAAGATTAGTGCTAATTTTTATTAACTTATTCTTATATTAGATTTCAGTTAAGCTATTATCCCTTACTTATGGTGCGGTGCTCCGTTACAGCTTTAAATGAGCACGATTTTATTTCCCTTTTATATCCTATATTCCTCTTATATTTACATCCCTTATTTATTCTTATTTTAAGTATTAACTATTTAAACCGCCAAATTTATTAAACTTAATATGGTGCTTATTTTCTATACATCTCCAACATAGCTACGTGTTAAATTCGGCATTATAAGTTGTCCGTTATTGCTATATTTTTTATAAATTTTTTTTAATTCATTAACGTAGTTATTATACTGTGAATCATTACTTTTTAGGGCATATGAGGATGATAGATTTCGTCCAATAAATTCATCCATATCAAAAATTAAATTGTTAGGAAAAACTTTTGTTTCATATTTACCGTTAAAAAAATCTGAAAAATCGTCCTTATTAGTTTTACCATACATTCCATCAGAAAAACCTTTGAAATTTGGGCAATATTTGCGATTAACTTCATAGTTTTCTATAACTAATTCATTGTTATTATCTCTAATATTCCAAACCAAAATCACTTTTTCTTCAGGTTTCAAAATACGCTGGCACTCTTTTTTAAATCTTTCCCTATCAAACCAATGGAAAGCCTGTGCAACAGTGATATAATCAACGCTATTGTCGTCAATAGTAGTATTCTCAGCATTTCCATTAACAGATGTAAATCCAAGAAAATTATTTAAATTAGTTTCAGCAATATCACGCATATCAGCATTAGGTTCAATACCATATACCTTACTACCTTTTTCAAGTAGTTGCCGAGTTAAAATACCAGTACCAGAGCCTATATCAGCAATAATACTCCTTTGAGATATTCCTACATCTGTAAAAAGATAATCAATAAAGTCGAAAGGATATGATAGACGATATTTAGAATATATTTTTCCCATACCATTAAATTTATTTTCATTCATATCTCTAACCTCCTAAGCTAATACAAATAATATTGCATATAATTTATGATTTATTCACATTCAGTATATAAGACCATAAAATTCTATCTATATAGAAATATTTTTTATAGATAGATTTCTATAGCTAAGTCTTGTATTCTTCTTTACTAATTATTTCAAAACTATGATTTTTTCCTTTTCATATTGTTTGATAGGATATTTGATAAACTATTTTGCCTACATTCTATAATTCATGACATACAAAGATCTATTTTTATTGTCTAGATTTTTACAAGTCATATACTTCCTTATCTTGAACTGTTTTAGAATAATGCATTCCAAGACAATAAATACATTAGAATTATTATCCCATTAATAAGTAAATCTGAAAATATCTATAATTTACCTTATAATAAAAGACTCACAAATACTTGTAAACCAAGTAATTGCAAGCCTTTTATTAATGTACCTAATGAATCTGAACTAACAATCTATGTTTTATTAACCCCTATTTCATATACTTAAATTTTATCTAACTATTAAAAAATGTACTTATTTATGATATGATTCACCGTATCAGCAATAAGTGAAGTATATATACTAATATTTAAAAGCTAAAAGCTTATTTTTTAATTGATTTTCAATATTTCTTAATTCAACTTCGGCTTCCCTACGTTTTTGACGTCCTTCTGTTTGTATATTAAGTATTTCATCAAGAGTTGAAATTAATGACTCATTTGTAGCTCTAAGTGTTTCAATATCAACAATTCCTCTTTCAGACTCTTTTGCAGTTTCTATAGTTGAAGTTTTTAATATTTCTGCATTTTTACGTAAAAGTTCATTTGTCATATCTGTTACTTCTCTTTGAACTCTTGCAGCATTAGCAGCGTGAGCAACTCCAAGTGCTAAAACCATTTGATTTTTCCAAAGTGGAATAGTATTTATAATTGTAGATTGTATTTTTTCAGACATTAATGCATCATTATTTTGAATTAAACGAATTTGTGGAGCCATTTGTAAAGAAATCATTTTAGTTAATTCTAAATCGTGAATTTTCTTTTCAAAACGATTGCAAAGAGCCACAAAATCATTCAACTCTTGAGCATCCTGAGGGTTCCCACTATTTCTTGCTTTTTCTTGCAATTTAGGAAGTTCTTCCTTTTCTAGTTTTTGAAGTTTCTTTTTACCAGCTAAGATATACATAGAAAGCTCTTTAAAGTATACTTTATTTATTTCATACATCTTATCTAGCATAGCAATATCTTTTAAAAGCTGTATTTGATGCGATTCAAGAACATTACACATTTTACTAATATTCTTATCTACATTTTCATATTTTATTTTCATTTGGGAAATCTTATCCTTACCTTTTTTAAAGAAACCTAAAATTCCTTTTTTCTCTTCGGATTCTTCAAAATTCTTTAATTCATGAACTACACTAGATAATATTTCCCCAATTTCACCTAAATCTTTAGTTTTTACATTATTCAGCGCTGACTGTGAAAAATCAGAAATTTTCTTTTGAGCACCTACCCCATATTGTAAAATAGAATTTGAATCATTTATCTCTATTTTATCTACAAATTGATCAACCATCTTTTTTTCTTCTTCTGTAAGTTGTATTTCATCAATTATTTTTTCTTCTACTTTTTCCTCTTTTACTTTTACATTAAGCACCTCATCTTGGAATGGTTGAAAAGTTAATTCTGGTTTTATATCAATAGACCCTTCTTTGAATTCATCACTCATTTTTAATGCCTCCCTTTTATTTAAAACTTACTTTTTAAAATCGTCTTCTGCTAATCCCTCTTGTTTAAATAATGTTTTAAGAACAGAAATATCTGTAGAAATATCTAAAACAACATCTTCAAATAAATCATCTAATAAATTTTCAAAAGCGCTATTAATAAGATCAATACTCTTTTCAATTTCACTTTTAGCACTTTCTATATTCTCACCTTGAACTAATTGATTGTTTATATCTTTGTACGAACTAATTAATTTTATAGTAATAGGAAGATAATGATTTATAAATTTATTAACTTCTTGTATCTTTTTAGGATTCTTTTCAACTTGAATAAGGATTTGGTTTGAAATGTTTCCTAATTTATCTAACTTTATAGCTATTTCTTCTTTATAAAGATCATTTCTTATACTTTTTATTTGTTCAATATAATTTCTTCCTATTTTAATTGTAGATTCTATTTCTTCTTTTTCTAAATTTTCTATTTCTTCATTTAATTTTTCATTATTGCTCTCTTTAACCATTTGTTGCTTTTTTAAATTTAAATAGTCACCATAAACTTCATCACTTAACATAAAGTAAGTTTTTTCTTCATCTATATGTCCTTCTAAAAACATACCTAAGTCAATCATTTTACTTAGATCTTTAACAACAAAACTCTCTTTTTCTTTGGCAAATTTCGCTAAGTCCTTAATTAAGAAATAACTATTGTCATCAATAAACCTTACATACTTCTTAAAACGTTTTACTCTTTTTCTTAAATTTATTCCTCTTAATAATAAACCTACACTTACTGCAAGGAATAAAAATAGAACTCCAAAAATAATGTTGCTACCTAAAATAATTCCACTGAAGAATGTATTAACTATTAGAAATATCAACACTGAAGAGCCAAAAACTAAACTTCCACTCGCTCCGAATAATATATAAAGTATTCCCGATATACTTCCAGCTGGTCTTTTACTAATATATGTTGATATATTATTTTTAGATTTTTTATTTAAGCCCATATATTTTTCACTATATTCATTAAGCTTTGATTTAAATTGATTTAAGGTATCCTCAGTTTTATCGTTAACATCCTTTTTAAAATTAGCTAAATCTATTGCTTTAAGTGCATTGCTAACTGTAGACATAATTTGGTCTTCTAAATTAGAAAAATCCTTTTTATCCATTATCTTGCCTCCAGATTATTTTTCTTATAATTAACATAAGTCTAGATATATACTATACCGTTATGTTAATATTTTAAGTTTATTATATCTTATAATTTAGCTAATTGTAACTGCTAACTTAAAAGGAATATAATAAATATATTTTATAAATACATTATTACTTATGATACAATACCTTTGCTAATAAATATAGCCTTAAGTAAGTCATATCAACACCTGAGGCTATGTATCTTGCTTATTTATGATACGGTTCTCCGTTACACCCCCAAAGGATGTCGCTTTTTATTCTATTATATTAGTATATTTTTTAATTTCTCTATATCTGTATATGGAAAGAAACTCAAGAATAGATGAAATCACAAATATAATATTTTTTATCATAAGTTGTCTAGTAAGAGCAACTTACCTTGTTTTTAATTTAATCATTTTGGGTATCATAAGATAAGCTACTTTAAAATTTTAAATTGAAAGAGGACATTTTAATATGATAAGCATAATCGGATTAATTTTATCATTATCTTTGATAATATTCTTAGCCTACAAAGGGTATTCAACTATTATTACAGCTCCCTTAGTTGCCTTACTTACAGTATTTTTAATAGGTGGAGATACTAATACACAGTTAATGGTTCATTATACTGAAGTATATATGGGTGGGTTTGCAAATTTCGTAAAGAACTACTTCCCTATTTTCTTAACAGGTGCAATCTTTGCTAAATTAATGGAAGAAGCTCTTTATGCTAAATCCATAGCAAATTTCATTACTAAAAATTTAGGTAAAAATAAAACTATATTAGCAGTAGTACTTGCTGGTGCACTTCTTACATATGGAGGGGTTTCTTTATTTACAGTTGCCTTCGTATTATATCCTATTGCCAATGTTTTATTTAAGGAATCTGATATTCCAAAGAGATTAATTCCAGGAACTATTGCTCTAGGGTCATTTACCTTTACAATGACAGCTCTTCCAGGTACTCCTGAAATACAAAATGTTATTCCTATGAGGTACTTTGGTACAGATACTTTTGCTGCACCCCTTATAGGAATTATAGCTAGTGTATTAATGCTATTACTTGGTATGGCTTGGCTTACATATCGCGTTAGAAAAGCACATGAGAATCTAGAAGGATATGGAAATCATTATATTGAGGATAGCTCTAATGAAGATAAGAATATTCCAAGTATATTTTTAGCAGTAACACCTATATTAATTATATTTTTAAGTAATTTATTCTTTTCAAAAATATTTTACCAATTAATCGATGGCTCTTATTTGAGTAAATATAACTTATCACTAGATAATGTGTCTGGCACATGGAGTGTAATTATCTCTATAGTTATATCCACATTATTTATAATAATAACTAACTTTAGGAAAATTTCTAACTTAAATAAAGTTCTTAATGAAGGTATATCAAATTCCTTTTTACCACTGCTTAGTTCTAGTGCTATTGTTGGGTATGGAAGTGTTATAAAATCATTGCCTGTATTTATTGCTTTGCAATCAATGATATTAAATGTATCCTCTAATCCAATAATTTCAGAAGCTTTATCAGTGAACATAATTTGTGGTATTACAGCATCTGCCTCTGGAGGACTTACTATAACACTAGATGCTCTATCATCTACCTTTATAGCAATGAGTCAATCCCTTAATATTTCTCCTGAAATAATGCATAGAATAGCTGCTTTAGCTTCTGGTGGACTTGATACCTTACCTCATAATGGAGCAGTAATAACAACACTTGCTATTTGTAGCCTTACTCATAAGGATTCCTATAAAGATATTTTTATTACCTCTGTTGTTATACCTATATTAGTAACCGCATTGGTCGTTATTACTACATCTATATTATATACTTAATAGTAATGGTATAAAAATAACCACACTTTAGAATTTTCAATATATTAAATCCTTAGGTGTGGTTATATATTTAGCATGATCTATGGAAAAATTATCCATTGTGTAAATTCACGCATTCCTTCACGTCTTTTTTCTTATGGATACTAATATTATCACTAGAATCTTTTCAGTATATCACAAGAGAGTTATACTTTACTTGTGATACGGTTCATTATTATTTATTCTAAACGCTCTATAAACTTGCTCTAAAAGTATAAGTTTCATTAACTGATGAGGGAAAGTCATCTTAGAAAAAGATAATTTATAATCAGCTCTCTTCAATACTTCTTCACAAAGCCCTAAAGAACCTCCTATAACAAAAGTTATATGACTATTACCTCTAACAGCTAACTTGCTCATAGTATCTGCTAATTCTTCAGAAGATAAATTCTTTCCATCAATAGCAAGTGCTATAACATAACTATTACTCTTTATTTTTCCTAGAATTTTTTTACCTTCCTTTTCTTTGACTATTAACATGTCCTTTGGACTTAAGTTTTCTGGACATTTTTCATCATCTAATTCTATTAAATCTAGTTTACAATACTTAGATAATCTTTTTGAAAATTCTTCTATTCCTAATTTTAAATACTTTTCTTTTAATTTACCTACGCTAATAACCGTTATATTCATAAGAATTCTCCTTTATTCTCTTTATTTATGTCTTAGTAAGTAATATTTATTTAACTTTGTATATATCTGAAACTTCTTCTCTTAATAAAACATCTAACTTAACATCTTGTCCAACTATTATATCATTTTGAGTAAGTATACTCTTAGATGTCTCATATGCTAGTTCTGGGAAGTTATTTTCTTTACTTAAATGAGCTAATAATATTCTTTCCGTACCGTTATTTATAAGCTCAACACAGAATTTAGCTGCATCTTCATTTGATAAATGCCCTTCCTCTGACATCACCCTCTTTTTTAATGAGTATGGGTAAGACCCCATCATAAGCATATTAGGGTCATAATTTGATTCTAATATTACTAATTTTGATTTATACAAATGTCTTCTTATATTATCATCTATATATCCTATATCTGTAGCTATCGACATCTTATCGTTCCCTGTGTAGAAGTTGTATCCTACTGCGTCCGACGCATCGTGTGGTATTGAAAATGGTCTTATTACCACATCTCCTAAAGAGTAAGTTTTATCATTTTCAAATACCTTCATATTGTTACTTTCTATATTTCCTAATTTGTCTTTCATAGCACACCATGTTTTTACATTTGCAAATATAGGTATATTATATTTTCTAGACATTATCCCTGCACCTTTTATATGGTCTGAATGTTCATGAGTTATGAATATTCCTTTTATTTTTTCCATGTTTATTCCTATATCATCAAGTCCTGTTGTTATTCTCTTTCCACTAAGACCTGCATCTACTAATATTCCTGTATCTTTATATTCTATATAATGGCAATTTCCGCTACTTCCACTTCCTATTGAACAGTATTTTAGCATTTATTCACCTCGTCTTCTCATTGTCATAGATTATATTATACCAAAAAACTCAAGCATTAAATAATTATTTAATGCTTGAGTTAAAATTTACTTGTATTCTTTTATAATTTTATCTATATCTACACCTTTATCATTCCATAACTTTACAAACTCTGCACTACTTACATTTTTGTGCATATATGTAGAGTAATATTCCTTTAAAGTATCAAAAAATACCTTATCTCCCACTTCTTTTCTTACTTCATGGAAAGCTAAAGCCCCTTTAGTATACACATTTAAACTATATTCAATTGAGTTTGAATACCCTGTTACTGGTTTAAATATATCTTCACTACGATAGCTTTTGGCCTGTAACTCCATATTATCTATTAATTTTTTAGCTAGTTTATCTCCATATTTTTTTTCAAAGTATAATATTGTGGAATACTCTGTTAGTGCTTCATCTAGCCAAGGTTCACTTATTTCATTATTTCCAACCACTGAATACCACCATTGGTGCGCTGTCTCGTGTGCAATTACATATTCTAATAAAAACTTATCTCTCTTATTATACAAGCTTTGATCTATCATTATTAAAGTTGGGTATTCCATCCCTCCTATAAAAAAGTCGCTTGCTATTACAGAGTATGTATCATATGGATATTTCCCAAATAATTCACTAAATATCTCCATAGAGCTCTTTGCGATATATGTAGCATCCTTAGATAATTCTTCATTTAAATTATATGTATTAATATTCACTTCATTATATTTATCACTATCAACGTGAAACTTATCACTTAAAATAAAAGCGAAATCTCTAACTTGTCTTGCTTCTACTTCATAAAGAGTCTTATCACTATCAGATGTCTCCTTTACTACCTTCCCTGTGCATCCCATTTTATACTTTTTAGGCAAAAGTATCTTTAAATAGAAGTCGCTTGTATCACTATAAAATGGATCACCTACTGTTTCATAACTATTTAAATTCCATCCGTTGGCATCATTGACACTAGCTATTGGAAACCAATTGGCTACATTTACTGTGTTTTCTCCATACCCAAATCTACCTTGTGAATTAGGTATTTTAACATTGTATTTCATATCTATAGATACTTTATTTCCTGGCTTAATTGAATTTTTTAATTCAACCTCTAGTATATCATTCTTATCACCACTTACCTTATAGGCCATTTTTTTTCCATTATTTAGTATGTTTTTTAAATCTATATATCCTTCATTAAATCCATTTGGATATGCTTGTTTCATTTCAGATTTTTCAAAAGGTGCAAATTCACTCTTTGAAAAGGCATTTGGATATATATGAAAATATAATTTGTCTAAAGTGCTTTTTGTATTATTTACATACTCTATATTTTGGTTACACATTAAACGTTTACTTTCATCATCGAAGACTACATCTATTGTATATCTATTAATCTCTTTTTCATTTGCTAGGTTAGCTGAAGGTATTCCTTTTTTATCATTGTAAAAATATACTCCTCCACTGGCTACTAAAACTAATGCTATTATTCCTACTGATAATAGCTTTCTTACTCTTTTAGTAAAGTTTATTATCAAATCTTCTCCCCCCTGTTTTACATGAATAATTTAAAAGTTTTTTTGCAAGATAAATTTATATAGCTTTTTATGATATAATTCTTCTTGATAATTATGTAGGCTACATTTAATATCACATTTTTATGATATAATTTAAAGCGAGGTGATAAAATGTTTTTTAAAGAACCTAATGAGGTTGACTTAGGTGATACATCCATTCCAAATATCTTTATAGATATATTTATGCCTATGGCGGACGGGTTATACGTTAAAGTTTATCTCCTTGGATATAAAAATGCTTGTGACCCAAGTTCTAATCCTAAGTTTAACAATAATTCTATTGCAAAAGACTTAAATATCCCTCTTTCAGATGTGTTATCAGCATGGAAGTTTTGGGAAAGCAAAAATATAATTAAAATGCACAAAAACGAAGGCCTTGATGAATTTGATTATTCTGTTGAGTTTTTAGATTTAAAGAAACAGTATATAGAAAATACCACTGTTAATACTAAATCTATTAAATCAAATACAGACTCTATCGTTTCTGTTGCTGAAAACCCAAGCATTAGAAAGATGTTTAACTCTATAAATCAAATTGTAGGCAGACATCTTGACCCAGGTGAAAAAATTAGTATTTTAGATATAATGAATAAATACAATATGAATCCAGATATGATTGTTTATGCTTATGAGAATGTAAAAGAAAGAACTGGTTCTTCCAAGCCTGTTAAATATATTGAGAGTATAATTAGAAACTGGTATGATAGCAACTTATATACTCCTGATGATGTTAAGGTTAGTTTTAATGCTAGAAGTGAAAGATATACGATATACAAAACTATATTTAATGAATTAGGATTCTTTAGACAGCCTTCTAGGTCTGAAAAAGAAACTATGGATATATGGTTAGATCAATTTAATATGGATATTGAATTAATTCTTGAAGCTTGTTCTAAGTCCAAAAATATTTCTAATCCTTCTATAACATACATTGATGGTGTTATTAAAAGTTGGAATAATAAAAGCATAAAAAATCTTCAAGATTTAAAGATACAAGAAGAATCAAGAAAATTAAAAGAAAATGTTGGTAAATTTTCCTCTAATAAGACTTCCGAAAATTATAAAAAGACTAAGTTCCATAACTTTAATGAGACATTCACTCAGTATAGTCCAGAGGAATTAGATAGAATTATCGAAAAAAGTCAGAAGGAAAAATTTAGGTAGGTGATTAGATGAACGAAAGTAAAATAAGAGAGATCCTGCTAAAGTACGAGCAAAAAAGAGATGCAGATGAACTTGACTTAGAAAACAGAAAAAAAGAACTTTATACTCGAATACCAGAAATTCAGCATATAGAAGATGAGATTAGTAAAATTGGACTTAAACTAGCTAAGGCTGTTTTACTTGATCCTAATTCAAGAGAAAAAATAGTAAAGGAATCTAAAGAACAAATGGATACTCTAAAAGCTAGAAAATCTCTTCTTCTAAAAACTCATGGTATACCTGAAAATTATTTAGAGATGAAGTATGATTGTAATTACTGTAAAGATACTGGTTTTACACCAAATGGTGAAAAATGTAGTTGTTTTAAGCAGGAAATAATCAATGAAGCTTACAAAATGTCTAATTTAGATAGAGTTTTAAGTAAAGAGAATTTTGCCAATTTCAATTTTGATATATTTTCACCTGTAAGACCTGAAGGTGCTGGTATATCACCTAGAGAAAACATGCTTGATATATTCTCTATTTGTGAAAAATTCGTATTAGATTTCGATAAAGATAATGGTGAAAATTTACTTTTCTATGGTTCTACTGGATTGGGAAAAACTTATATGTCTAACTGTATTGCCAAAGATTTATTAGATAGAGGATATGTAGTTATATATCAAACATCTTTTAAAATCCTAGAAATTATTGAAGACTATAAGTTTAGAAGAGATCCTAATAATAAAATGGCTAATGAAAATTATAAAAATCTATTCGATTGTGATTTATTGATAATAGATGATCTTGGAACTGAACTAAATAATTCATTTACAAGTGGTGAAATTTTTAATATAGTTAATACTCGATTAGTATCTGGTAAAAAGATAATAATCTCTACAAACTTATCACCTAATCAAATAGGAAAAACTTATACTCAAAGAACTTTATCTAGAATATTAGATAAGTTTAGGCTTATAAAGTTTGTTGGTAATGATTTAAGATGGGAAAGATATAAATAGGAGAAAAATATTATAATATTTTTCTCCTATTTTAGTATTATTTATAGTTAATTCTGATCATTTTATTATAGAATTTTTTATAATTACTATTTAGATTTCTTTTTGCTTTTTATAAATAAAGATGCAATTAAACCAAGTAATGATATAACAGCTACACCTATAAATAAGTGAGCATAACCTTGATTCATAGTGTATTGATACGCATTTTCTATGGCTGGTTTAGCTTTATCTAAACTTGTTAAGTAATTACTTTTTAATGCTGCAAAATCCATATTAGGATTTACTGACATAGTATGTTGTATACCATTGAGCATAGACATCATAAAAGATTTAACTGTTTCAAATATATTAGTAACATCTGCATTTTGTAATTTATTCATCATATCTGCTGATGCTGTACTACTTCCTAATGCACCTCCTGTTATCCCTTGTATATGTGGCATTACTTTTTCTATTGCACCTGGTACATTTCTGCCTGCATCTGATACGAAGTTTATCAGTAAGTTAGGTGATATAGCTACACCTATAGAGCGAAGTAATGAAACTGTTGATTGCCCCATTGATATTTCTTCTGGTTTAACTAAACTCATCATTAAATAATTTACAGGTGTTCCCATGGTAAATCCCATACCTATGCCCATAAATACTAATCCTATAGTTAAGTTTGTGAAATTGGGATGATTTGCAGTTATAACTGCCTGATATAATACACCGAATATATTAGCTAAAAATCCTAGTAATAATAATCTCTTAACACCAAATTTATCTATAAACTTACCACCAAGTGGAGCTGATATACCAGTAAATACAGCAAATAAAGTTACTATATAGCCACCACTACCTCTTTTTAACTTTAATACATTTTCAGCAAATTGTGGTAAAAATACAGTACTCATAAGTCCACATCCCACTATAAGACTTATAAATAAAGTTAATGCTATTTGCTTATTAGTAAAGAAACTTAAGTTTAAGACAGGGTCTTCTGCTCTTTTTTCTATATATATAAATATTGGAACCATTATTATAGATATTAATAAATATGGCCAAACATCTAATGTCTTAATTGAATTTCCAAAATCATAGAATTTAAGATTTGTTAAAGCATACATTAATGATGCAATTAAAATACTTAATATTAAAGACCCCCAAATGTCCATTTTTTTAATATCTGAGTCTTTTTTATTTTCTTCTAGTTTTAACGCTGCTCCTATTATAATAATGCTTATAGGTACATTTATTAAAAATAAATATCCCCATTTACCATCTCCAGCCACAGAAAGTATAAAACTTCCTAGCGTTGGTCCAAGAACAGTTGCTATTCCATATATTCCTCCAACTAATCCAAGTGCTGACCCTCTTTTTTCTTCAGGGAAAGATGAGCCTATATATGCTGTGGCTATTGGCATTATACCTCCGCCACCTATTGCTTCGATAACTCTTGAAGTTAGTAAAAATCCATAGCTCCCTACTATATCTGATATTCCACAAAGTAAAGAACCTGTGGCAAATAATGTAACACAAATCATATATACCTTTTTTCTACCATATGTATCTGCTAACTTACCTGTTATTGGCATAGATACAGCATATGCTAAAGTATATATGGTTATCATCCACACGCTAGCTGATTCTGATATTCCAAGTCCACTAGCTATTACATTTCTTGCTGGTGATACTATTCCAGAGTCCATAGCCCCCATAAAAATTCCAAGTAAAAATACTAACATAGCGATGCTTGTACTCTTCTTTTTTAATGCTTCACTCATGAAAAACTCACTCCTATTCATAATTATAAATGCTTATAATGTAAGAGTTATTGCTTCATATTCTATTTAAAAATTTTAATTATAACTATTTTAAAGTTTAATATTCTATATATAAATATTCCATATTAAAATAACTACAATTTTATGATATAAGAAATTTTATATTTTCCCTTACATTACCTACTAATATTGGAAAAATTTAATTTTAGCCAATACTATCCTATATACCCTTATAGAGGATATTTATTCATATATTAATTAAAATTATATTTACACAATAAAAAACTCTTAGATAAAATCTAAGAGTTTGATTGGAGCTGGTGATAGGAATCGAACCTACAACCTGCTGATTACAAGTCAGCTGCTCTACCGTTGAGCCACACCAGCATATGATATTTAAATTGGCGACCTGGAAGGGACTCGAACCCTCGACCTCCAGCGTGACAGGCTGGCATTCTAACCAGCTGAACTACCAGGCCGCATATAAATTGGTGGGACTAACAGGGCTCGAACCTGTGACCCCCTGCTTGTAAGGCAGGTGCTCTCCCAGCTGAGCTATAGTCCCAAAATGGTGACCCATAGGGGAATCGAACCCCTGTTACCGCCGTGAAAGGGCGGTGTCTTGACCGCTTGACCAATGGGCCGTGCTGAGTAAAAATTAAAATGGTGACCCATCCGCGACTCGAACGCGGGACACCCTGATTAAAAGTCAGGTGCTCTACCGACTGAGCTAATGGGTCATTTCCTTTTTTGCCTTTCGGCTTGTTCGTGTTTCTCTCACTCACAAATATTATTATATTAGGTTCATACACTTTCGTCAACACTTTTTTTACATTTTTTTATATTTTTTTACTTTTTTGTTTATTTTTCTCTCAACCTTAGTAAATAACAGAGGTTCATAAATTAATTTTTTATTAAAAAATACTTAATTTTAGATTTTTACCAATTATATAATCTATATTTTTCTTAAATTAGGGTATAAATATTAATTTATAAGTAAGTATTCTAATTGTTTTTTATTCAGTAAAACTTTTTGTAGAATATATTTTTATAAGTATAAATAAAAATATATTTATCTCTAACTTAATTTTATATATTTTAATTTTTATATATAAAAAAGTGTAGTGGATATAATCCACTACACTTATATATATTAAGCAAATATATTTCTTCTTATTATAGTTTGAGCTCTGTTTGGTCCTACTGAAACCATATCTATGTTAACTCCAACTATTTCTTCTATTCTATCTATATATTTCTTAGCATTTTCTGGAAGATCTTCGTATCTTTCTATAGTTGTTAAATCTTCATTCCATCCATCTAATTCTTCATATACAGGTTCGCACTTAGCTAAATCTTCTAATGATGCTGGGAAATCTGTTATTATCTTGTCTCCCATTTTGTATCCTGTACATATATTTATTTTTTCGAATCCACTTAAAACATCTAATAACATGAATGATATACTAGTTAATCCGTTTACTCTTGCAGCATATTTAACTATTACAGCATCAAACCATCCACATCTTCTAGATCTTCCTGTTACTGTACCAAACTCATGACCTTGGATTCTTATTCTTTCTCCTATTTCATTATCTAATTCAGTAACAAATGGTCCTTCTCCAACTCTTGTAGTATATGCTTTTACTATACCTACAACATCTTTTATCATGTTTGGTCCAATACCTGCTCCTATAGAGAATCCTCCTGATGTTGGATGAGAAGATGTAACGTATGGGTACGTACCTAAGTCTAAGTCTAATAATGTTCCTTGTGCACCTTCGAATAATACTTTTTTACCAGCTTTTATAGCATCATATACTACAACTGAAGTATCTGCAACATTTTTTCTTATTTGCTCTGCATATCCTAAATACTCATTGTATATAGTTTCAAAGTCAAACATTGCTTCTTTTCCGTATACACCTTGAACTAATTTATTCTTAGCATCTATTTGTGCTTTTAATTTCTTAGCAAATATGTCTTTATCCATTAAGTCACATATTCTTATTCCTGATCTCTCAGTTTTATCCATGTAACAAGGTCCTATTCCTTTTTTTGTAGTCCCTATTTTGTTATCTCCTCTAGCTTCTTCTGCTAGTGCATCTAATTCCTTGTGATATGGTAATACAACATGGGCTCTATCACTTACTTTTATGTTGCTAGTATCTATATTTTCTTTATTTAAAGTCTCTATCTCTTCTAAAAATCCTTTTGGATCAAACACTATACCATTTCCTATTACATTTATAGTGTTAGGATTTAATACTCCAGATGGTATTAGACGTAAAGCGAATTTTTTGCCATCTACAACTAATGTATGTCCGGCATTATTTCCACCTTGTCCTCTTACTACTACATCTGCTTGTGTAGCAAGGTAATCTATAACTTTACCTTTTCCTTCGTCTCCCCATTGAGATCCTACAATCGCTACTGTTTTCATATAACTCACCTCTACTATAGATTTTCGAACACTTTACCAATACATTTTATCAAACATTCGATACATTTTCAAACTTTTTTATTTACACTTTGAGTTTAATATGTATTTTTTTATATCTTCTAAGCTATTTAAACTCTTTATTATTCCTTCTGATTCTTCTATATTTTTTATAAATGTTCCTACTTCTTCTATTTTAGATACACCTAAAATTTCTTTATTTTCTCCAGACATTGTATCCATCATCATAATCTTATAATTAGATCCTTTTTTGCAGTAAAATACTAATGTCTCCTTTATATTATTATCAATTATTCTAAATAAATTTATTTCTTTGTTTATTTCTATTATTTTTGGATATATATATAATACATTTATATGCAACACATTTTTCCCCCATAAAAAATTTGTATTTATAAATATTAAGTTGTAAACAATAAAAGCAAGCTAATAGCTTGCTTTTTTTTGTACTTATTCACATTTATCAACAGGTTACATGTGGATAATGTGGATAAGTCTTTTTGTATTTTTCAACACTTATGATTTTTTTCCTACATTTATCCACATACTTTAACCAATTTCCAAAAAAACTTCTGTGGATATCTTGGTTACATATCCCTAGATTTATCCGCAAATTTTTGAACTTCACCAAGCCAAACTAGCTCTACTGCACCAGTTTCACCGTGTCTATTTTTAGCTATTATTACCTCTCCTATGTTCTTTTTTTCTGAATCTGGATGATAATATTCATCTCTATATAAAAACATTACTATATCTGCATCCTGCTCTATTGCTCCAGATTCTCTTAAATCTGATAGCATAGGTCTATGATCTGCTCTTTGTTCTGGTGCACGAGATAGCTGAGATAATGCTACTACCGGACAATTAAGTTCTTTTGCGATTATTTTTAAAGATCTTGATATTTTTGATATTTCTTGTTGTCTACTTTCATTATTACCTTCACCTTCCATAAGTTGAAGATAATCTATAAGTATTAAATCTAATCCCTGCTCTATTTTAAGTTTTCTACATTTTGATCTTAACTCAGATATTTTTATACCTGGAGTATCATCTATATATATCTTAGCATTAGATAAAACTGCCATAGAATCTATTATTCTAGGCCAGTCATTTTCTCCTAGCTTTCCTGTTTTTAATTTTTTAAGCTCTACACTAGATTGTGATGATAACATACGTTGAACTAACTGTTCTTTAGACATCTCTAAACTAAATACAGCTACAGATGCATCACCTTTTAGTGCTGCATTTTGAACAAGATTTAATGAAAATGCAGTTTTCCCCATAGCTGGACGAGCTGCTATTAGTATTAAATCTGTTCTCTGTAGTCCATTTATCTTTTTGTTTAAGTCTTTAAAACCAGTTGTTATTCCTGTTATTTCACTCTTTGATGTGTACAGATGTTCAATCATATCATAAGTATCCATTAGTACGCTATTTATAGATTTAAAATCATCACTAGCTTTTTCTTGAGATATATCAAATATCTGTTTTTCTGCTTTTTCTAAGACATCTTCTATTTTCGAGGAACCTTCATATCCTAAGCTTATAATTTCATTAGATGCTTTTATAAGTTGTCTTAAAACTGATTTTTCCTTCACTATATCTGCATAATACTTTACATTAGATGTTGTAGGGACAATCGTTGATAAACTCGTTATATAACTTATGCCTCCTACATCATCTAAATGTCCTTCTTTTTTAAGTTCTTCTGTTAGGGTTATTAAGTCTATTGGTTCACCTTTATTACTTAACTTTATCATGCACTCATATATGATTTTGTGAGCTTCTTTGTAAAAGTCATTTGGCTTTATAGTTTCACTCACCGTTATCATTGCATCTTTATCAAGTAATATAGACCCTAATATAGACTGTTCTGATTCCACACTATGTGGAGGAATTCTAGTCATATCCTCCATTGTTTATCACCTCAAGTGTCTTTTCTATTGTTTCTCTTTTACATCTACTCTCATCTTAGTAGTTACTTTTTGATGTATCTTTATCTCAACGAATCTTGAACCTAAAGCTCTTATTGGTTCATCTAAGTGTATTTTTCTCTTATCTACTTCTATAGAGTGTTGTTTTTTTATTTGTTCTGCTATATCTTTAGATGTTATTGATCCAAATAATCTTCCACCATCACCAGCTTTAGTATATATAACAACGTTTAATTCTTCCATTTTCTTTCCTAATTCTACTGCTGCTTCGTACTCTTTTTGAGCTTTTATCTCTTCAGATTTCTTCTTTTCACCTAATTCTTTTACTGCTGTATTATCTGCTACAACTGCTAATTTCTTTTTAAGTAAAAAGTTTCTTGCGTATCCATCACTTACTTCTTTTACTTCACCTTTTTTACCAGTTCCTTTAACGTCTTTTAATAAAATAACTTTCATCTATTTCTCCTCCTTTATGCATTCGTCAATTATATCTTGTACCATTGAATATGCAGTTTTTAATGAAACACCTTCTAATTGAGCACCTGCTATATCTTTGTGGCCTCCTCCGCCTAGTTTTTCCATAAGAACATGTACATTGGTTTCTCCTAATGATCTAGCACTTATGAATATTTTATCATCTTTTTTACCTAGAACAAATGATGCTTCAACTTCCTTTATATTTAATAATTCATCTGCTGCTTGTGCTATTACTATATTTATGTTATCTGCTACTCTTTCTGTATAAGCTAAACAGATTTTTCCATAAACTATCTTAGCACTTTGTATGATTTCAGCCTTAGTTATAAAATCACTTATGTCTGAGTTAAATAGCTTTTTGACTTCTACAGTATCTGCACCTACTTTTTTAAGATACGATGCAGCTTCAAATGTTCTTACCCCTGTTTTGAAGGCGAAGTTTTTAGTATCTAGAGTTATACCAGCTAATAAACCTTCTGCAGTTAATTTATTTATCTTTACATTATCTTCCATGTATTGGACTAGCTCAGTTACCATCTCACACGTAGATGATACGTATATTTCATGGAATAAAAGTACTGTATCATTTATAAATTCAACGCCTCTTCTGTGGTGGTCTATCACTACAATTTTGTCAGATATACCTAATAGTTCATTACATTCTGTAAAATTAGGTCTATGGGTATCAACAACTACCACAAGTGTATTTCTCGTGCAACTTCTTATAGCTTCTTCGCTATCTATAAATATTCCATCATAATAATCTGAAGATTCTATTCTATCTACAAATATATCTATTGATTCATTTGTACTATCTAGCACTATATTAGCATTTTTACCGCAAGATTTACATATATCATATATTCCAACTGCCGAACCCAGAGCATCCATATCAGGATATTTGTGTCCCATTATATATACATGATCACTTTCTAATATAATTTCTCTTAGTGCATGACCTATTAATCTTGATTTTACTTTTGTAGTTTTTTCTACTGCTTTAGATTTTCCACCGTAGAATACTGACTTATCTTTAGTTTTTATAACAGCTTGATCTCCACCTCTACCTAAAGCTAAATCAAGAGCTCCAGACGCCAATTTTAGATTTTCATTTATGGAATCTCCATCTACACCTATCCCCATACTTATAGTAACAGGTAATGTATTTCCATAGTCTATTTCTCTTATTTTATCTAGTACAGAAAACTTTTCACTTTCTAATTTTTTAAGTTCTTTTTTGTTCATAACTAAGAAAAATTTATCTTTTGATGTTCTTTTTAATGCTGACTTAGATGCATTTTCTAAATTAGAAAGAATTCTTTCTATTTCAACGTTTATCATTGGTCTTTTATCCTCTGATGCACTTTTTAATACGTCATCATATCCATCAACCTGAATCAACATCATAGAATTTTTCTCATCTTCATGCTTTTGTTGTAAATTTAGATAATCTGTCTTATCTAACCAATATAACATCATTAGATATTTTGCATTTTTTTCTTGATCATTTTTTACAACATTGTATACTACAGTATAATCTCTGTCTTTATACTTTACATCTGTGTACATTTCTTTATTTTCATTTAAAACTTTTCTAAGATCTAGATTCTTTACTATATCATCAATGTTTTCACCTAATAAATCTTGTGTTTCCGTCATCTGATGGAATTTATTATTGTACCAAGATATTTTTCCATCAAATTCTAATATACAAAGTGGAATAGGTAAATTCATTATTGCTTTTTTTGTTGTTTCATCTATATCTAAAGATAGATTTTGAATGTAATTATTCCATTCCTTCCTTCTAATATTAGTAGTTTTCCAGTTGTGGAAAACTATATATAAGAAAATAAGGAAAAATAAGCAACCTACATAAAAATCATATAAAAGTAGTGCTGTACTTGCTACACCTATAATTAATATGTATATATTATTTTCTGGCATATTAATTTTCAAGGCTGGTTTGTTCCTCATTACTTCCCTCCTTACGCAGATTTATAGCTTCTTACCTTTCTAAAATCTATTACACTATCTAACATCCCTAAGAAAGATATACCCATAAATCCGAATATATATAGGATTAATCCTGATATAAGTATATTTTTTATTTGACTAGCTTTAAACCAATTTCTTAGGTAATATACAGAAACTGCTATTCCCTGAGCCATAAACATAAAATTAAAAACTAGTTGAAGATTCATTATGATTAAATCACCATGAAAATTTAAGCCTAACATATCAATTAAGAAAACTAGTATGTATAGCATAAGTGACACCATTACTGGATTTCCCGGTAAATAAAAATCTCTAAATTTAGGCATTTCTAAATTTACCATTCTTATTCTTTTTAATATAAATGCCTCAATGTAGTACGTAACAAACGCTAATATTATCCCCTGTAAAAATAGCATTGTAGGTAAAAGATTTTGTGCAAAGGTGATTACATCTTCTACTTTTAATCCACTACTTACATCTACACCTGCATCACCTAAAATTTGAAGCTGAACACTTACAGCTTCCTTCATACCATTCATAAAGTTATCTAATAAATTAGTTTTAAATACCATATTTGCTATAGTATAGAAAATTATAGTTGAAATTATAACTATAATTGTCCCTGCATATATAGGTTCAAACTTATTTTCTTGACCTTTTTTTATGTTTTGTCTTGCAACACTACCTATAACTATCCCAGGAAGTACACTCATAATACTAATACTTACAGCATATGTTATATCTACACCAAATATAAGTATTAAAAAAGTAACTATCAAAGATAATATTGAGTACTTATTGTTACCTATAGTTCCTATTATTGCATAAGGTACTGGTATTAAGAAACTCAGCACACTTAATATAGGCACATATGCTGTTACTAGAGCTAATAATATTCCCAGCGTAACTATCATCGATACTTGTGATAGTTTTACTTTATTATTCAAATTAGATTCACTCCTTATTATCTATATGTTTTTTGAGTTCAGATAACTCACCATACCATCTTTCTATACTATGATTCTCATTTATTCCTAGTTTTATCTTTTCTTTTATTTTATAATCCATTTCGTTAAAACTAATTCCCAATCTTTTTGCTAAAAGGTATGTTATCATTATAATATTTGCTAAAGTATCTTGTAATGCCTCATCTAAAGGCTTTACTCCTTTAAACATTAAGTTGAACAAATCCCCTACGCTCATTAACAACTCTGTTTTCATCCATTCCATTATTTTAACGTTTCTTGCTATATCGGAATTCCTATCTAATCTCACAGTTGCCCCCTCCTTAATATATAAATATTATATCATAAATCATAGTAGATTTAACTAGAATAACAAAAAAACGAGCCATAAGGCTCGTCCTTCTTATTCTACAGTGTATGGTAAAAGTGCTATGTTTCTAGCTCTCTTTATAGCAACTGTTAATTCTCTTTGATGCTTAGCGCATGTTCCAGATATTCTTCTTGGTAATATTTTACCTCTCTCAGTTACATATTTTTGTAATCTTTGAGTGTTTTTGTAATCTATCTTAACGTCTTTTGAAGCACAGAATTGACAAACTCTTCTCTTCTTACGTCTCTTCTTGTTTATCATAACATTTCCCTCCTTTTTAGAATGGTATATCGTCGTCATCTATAGCTTGGAAACCTTGAGGGTCTAATCCTTGTGGTTCGAACGTAGGCTCGAAACTAGGTTCAAATCCTGTTTGACTTCCTTTATTATACGAATTTTCCGATTTATTTCTACTATCTAAGAACTGTACTCTGTTAGCATTAACTCTAAACGCTCTTCTGTTTTCTCCAGCTTGGTTTTGATATACATCCACTCTTATTGAGCCTTGTACAGCTACTAAACTTCCTTTACCGATATAGTTAGCGCAATTCTCTGCAGATTTACCCCAAACTTGTATATCTATAAAATCAGTTTCTCTCTTACCATCTTTGCCTGAGAATTCTCTATCAATAGCTATTGAGAAATTAGCAACAGGAGTTCCACTTCCTGCGATGTATCTTAACTCTGGGTCTCTTGTTAATCTACCCACTAAAACAACATGGTTCATAATAACACCGCCTTTTACATAATAAAACTAGTCATTAAGCAGCAACTATCATGTGTCTTATTACGTTTTCGTTTATCTTTAAGTTTCTATCTAATTCTTTTGGTAATTCAACACCAGCACTGAAGTTTACTAATACATAGTGACCTTCGTTGAACTTAGCTATTGGGTAAGCTAATTTTCTAGTTCCCCATACATCAACGTTAGCTACTTCACCATCAGTAGATATAACTTCCTTAACTTTGTTAAGTACAGCTTCTCTAGTTTCTTCATCAGCATTTGGTTTTACTACGAAAACTAATTCATAATTTCTCATTATCTTTTCACCTCCCTTTGGACTTAACGGCTCTACTTCGTAGAGCAGAGAAATGAGATTCAAATCTCATACTTACACATTTTATCATTACTAAAGATAATTGTCAATTTATATTTCCTCATATATTATGGTAAATTTTTTTGTTTTTAATACGTATATATTAAATTATGATGGATAATACTATTTATATATAGCCCCCATAACTTAAATATATTTCATCCCAATCTCCCATAAAAAAGAGTGACCGCAGGTCACTCTTTTTTTATACTATCTATGCGTTTGCTTTTACTTCCATATGTTTCTTTAAAACTTTACCTAATCTCTTGATTCCCTCAACTATCTTCTCATCTGTAGATGTTGAGTAATTTAATCTAAAACAATTTTCTTTTCCACCATTAGGGAAGAATGATCCCCCTGGAACATATGCAACATTATTTGCTATACAATCTTCCATTATAACTCTTGAGTCTAAATGTTTTGGTAGTTCTACCCATGTGAATAGCCCACCTTCTGGATGAGTATACTCTAAACCTTCTGGGAATTCTTCTTTAATAGTTTTTAACATAAGGTCTCTACGTCTTTTATAAACCTCTTTTAATTTTTCAACATGTTTATCTAAATCATATAATTCTATGTATTTACTAACTTCTCTTTGAGATATACTAGATGCTTGTAGGTCTGCTCCTTGTTTGACGAATATAAATTTGCTTAATATTTCATGAGATGCGCATGTCCAGCCTATTCTATATCCTGGACAGAATATTTTTGAAAAGCTTCCTAAATATATTACCAATCCTTTGTTATCCATTGATTTTAAAGATGGTAATGTATCACCTTCGAATCTTAATTCACCGTATGGGTTATCCTCTATTACTGGTATTTCATATTTATTTATAATTTCCATGAACTTTTTACGTCTTTCCATTGGCCAAGTTCTTCCTGTTGGGTTTTGGAAATCTGGTATTACATATATCATTTTCACTCTATCAGTTGTTTCTAATATTTTTTCTAACTCTTCCATTATCATTCCATCTTTATCTGTTGGAACTTCTATGAATTTTGGTAAATATGCTTTAAAAGCATTTAATGCTCCTAAGTAAGATGGACTTTCACATAAAACTACGTCACCTTCGTCTAAGAAAACTTTCCCTGCAAAGTCTAATCCTTGTTGTGAACCATTAGTTATTAATATATCATCCTTTGTTACATTAGTTTTAGCTTTACTATTCATTCTATCAGCTATATGTTCTCTTAAAGGAGTATAACCTTCAGTTGTAGAATATTGAAGAGCTGATCTTCCATCCTCTTCTAAAACCATAGTCGAAATCTTTTTCATTTCCTCTATTGGGAATAATTCTGGAGCAGGTAATCCTCCAGCGAAAGATATAACTTCTGGTTTTTCCGTCAACTTTAAAAGCTCACGTATTTCTGATCCTTTTAATCCTGCCATTCTCTTTGCAAATTTAACTGCCATAATTAAAGCACCCCCTGAAATTGTTTACCCTGTACTTTAATTATAGCAATGCCAAATTTGATTCGATACTCTCTTTGAAATTTTCTGAATTTTCTATTTTATTCTTTAGTAATTATCTTTTTTACTCTTTTTTCAAAAGTTTCTCTGTCTAGCATTATTTCTCTAGAGCATTTAGTGCATTTTATCTTTACATCCATACCAACTCTAGTTATTTCAAATTCTTTATTTCCACAAGGATGTTGTTTTTTCATTTCAACAACATCTCCTATCTTAATACTTATAGGCATTTAAAATCACTCCTTTTAAACTATCTCTGTTGCTTCTTTTTTTCCACTTTCTAATTTAGTTATTTTATATATACCCTTATATTCTACATCACTTTCTCTTAAAGTTTCTTTTACTTTTTCTATATCATTGTATAAGAATCTTATTGAAATCCCACAGCTAGCCGTTATCTCTCTTGGTGTAGGCAGTGTTGTACATACTATTTCCTTTTCCTTTAATAACTTCTCTGTTCTTATTGCATGATGTGTTGAGTTAAATGATACTATATACATTTCATTCATTGTTTTTCCTCTTTCTAATCTAGTTATTATAGATATTATTTTATATAAATAAGGCTACATATACAATATGTAACCTTATTATGTCCATTATATAGATATAGTTTGTAATGAGTTGTTCATCATTTCTACAATATTATACATATTAGTAACTGTACCTACTTGTAATAATTCTTTTAAGTTGTAATAATCTAAACATGTACCACAAGATAGTATTTCAACTCCATTATTTTCTAGTATTTTTAAGTTTTCTACTGTAGCTTCATTTACTGTTGTAAGTTTTACTCCTGAATTAACAAATACTATGTGCTTTGGATATGGCTTAGTTTCTGTCAAAGTATATATATATCCTTTTATAAGAACTTCTCCTAGTTCATCATTTCCTTGTCCCATTTTATCTGAAGATATAAATATACACTTATTATCTAAATCAACCTTTGTACCTTCTTCTATTTTTACATTTTCACCTTTTATTATTTCGACTACTATTAAATCTTCTTCTTCTCTTAAAACACTACTTTCGCAATTAGATGACTTTGATAGTTTTATTATATTTTCTTTTGCCATTGTATTGTCTACTGTGACTCTTATAACTCCATTTTCTAATTTATCTAATTCTTTCTTTGTATTTATTACTGGTTTTGGACAAGCTAGTCCTCTTGCATCTATTTCTATTAACATAATATCCTCTCCTTACATATTCCTTAAAATAATTCTATCATATATGTAAATTTAAACGTTATAGATTATTTCTATACAATTACTTATCAGATTAATTTTAATTATAAGAAATTTATTTCTTTGATTTTATTTAAATAGACGGTAAATTTTCAAATTGATTCTCTTGTAATCCAACTTCAAGATAAATATATTATAAACCTTTTAAAAATAAAACAGATATAGCGTATGCTATATCTGTTTTATTTTTCTATATTATTTCTAAATTTTTATATAAAGCTACCCCTTTGTGGTAGTACTCTAATTCTTTTTCCTTTGATATATTTGAATATAATTCTCCTAATTCAATATATAATTCAGCTAAAGTTTTAGTATCTCCTAATTCAGATACTATATTTGCACACTTATATAGATATTCTATCGCTGATGTATTTTCATTTTGTGCTTTGTGTATCTTAGAATACAACTTTAAAGCTTTATATTCATTACACTTATTTTTTGATTTTATAGCTAATGCTAGTGCTACTTTACAATACTTTTTAGCTTCTTCAAAATCTTTATTTTCAATATATGCATCTACTATTTTAGATAAACTCTTTATAGTTATCTTGTCTTCACTATTTTTATTTATATCATAGGCTTTTTGAGAATACTCTAAAACCTTATCTATATTTCCTAGGTTTTTATATATATCAGATATTCTCAGATAAACATTTGCTATTCCTGATTTATTTTCTTCTTCCTCCAATAACTCTAATGCCCTTTTAAAACATTCCTTAGAATCATCATACTTTCCAACTTTTAAGAAATTATTGGCCTTTAATAACAACATATCTATTTCATCTTTTATATTGTTTTGCATCTCTATATCACTAATCTTATTTATATAGTATAAAGACTTTTCAGAGTCATTTAACTTCATGTAAGAGTATGCCAGATTACTATACAAATCTTTATGAATATCCATATCCCCGATTTGCCCTTCTGTTAGTAAGTCCTCTGCAAATCCTAGATGTGTTATAGCACCTTTGAAAAATGCTTCTTGTATATATACTTTTCCTATATTCAAATAACATCTAAATATATTTTCTTTATCATTATCTTTTATGAAATAATACAAAGCTTTTTCTAAATTTCCAACTACAAGATTATAGTCTTCTTTTTTTATATTTATCGTTCCTAATAAAAAATTGCATTTTGCATAATTATCTATTAAATTATAATTTTTACATATATTTAAAATTTCATTTATTAATTCTTCCGCTTTTTCAAGTTCTCCTCTTTTTATATGAATTTCACTTTGAAGAATTAAGTTATCTGTTATCCTTCTAGATTGCATTTCTTTAGTTTCTAGTAAATAGTCTACACTTACTTCTAACTTTTGTGATAAGTAATCTAATAACTCATGACTTGTATGAGACTTATCTCTCTCTATATGGCTTATTTGAGCTGCTGTTATTCTATCTCCAGCTAACTCTTTTAATGTCATATTTTTTTCTTTTCTCAGTTTCTTAATTTTCTCTCCTAAGCTTAGAATGTCCATACTAAAATTCCCCCTTGAAACCATTTTCTTATAAGATGATTATAACTTAAATTTATATTAAAAACACTATGTATTTTGTAATATTTTACCTATTTATGTAGGTTTAATCAAATTTATTTTTAGTTTTTTGTTAATATAAATCAAATTTAACTTTTATTTCAATTTATATATTTTAAAATTTACCTATATACTTCCATAAAAAAAGATGTCTTAAAATAATTATTTTAAGACATCCTCATTTTTATCTTTTAGTTATTTTTAGAAATTTCTTTTAAAGCCTCTACAGCTTTATCTATTTCTTCTTTAGTATTGAAGTACCCTAAGCTAAATCTAACTGCACCTTGCTCTAGGGTTCCTAAAGTTTTATGAGCTAATGGAGCGCAGTGTATACCAGATCTAGTGGCTATATCATATTCACTATCTAGTATAAAAGTTATTTCTCCAGAATCCATATCTCCAATATTTATCGCTATAACTGCTGCTCTTTTTTTACTATCTTTAGTTCCATATATCTTTATATTAGGAATTTCTTCTAATTTATCTAACATATACTGACATAATTCTTCTTCATGTAGTCTTATATCATCTATACCTTTTTCTAATATAAACTTTACTCCTTCATTTAATCCTGCTATGCCAGGAGTATTGTGTGTTCCAGATTCATATCTATCAGGAACTATTTCGGGTTGGAATAAATCTTCTGATTTACTTCCTGTTCCACCTTCTTTTAAAATATCTACACTAAGACCTTCTCTTATATATAAGATACCTGTTCCTTGAGGTCCAAGCAAGCATTTATGGCCTGGAGCTGCTATCATATCTACATTCATATCTTTTACATCAATAGAATACACTCCCGCTGTTTGTGATGCATCTACTAAGTATAATATATTATTTTCTTTAGCTATCTCCCCTACGGCTTTTATATCTACTAAAGTTCCTACTACATTTGATGCATGAGTAGTTACTATTAATTTTGTATTTGGTTTTATTGCATTTTTTATATCATTTACGTCTAAGAAACCTTCTTTATCACAGTTAACTATTGTATTTAAAATTCCTCTTGCTTCTAGGGATTTTATTGGTCTTATTACAGAATTATGCTCCATACTTGTTGTTATTATATGGTCGCCTTCTTTTACAACACCTTTTATAGCTAAATTTAATGAATCAGTAGCATTATTTGTAAATATTATATTCATAGGGTTATCTATATTAAATAACTTTGCTATATTTTCTCTTGCGTCATAAATCTCTCTTGCTGCCCTCATAGCCATTTTATGTCCAGCTCTTCCTGGATTAGCACAGTAGTTTTTCATACAATCCATTATAGAATCATAAACTTGCTCTGGTTTAGGGTATGTAGTTGCAGCATTGTCTAAGTAAATCATATAAGTTTCCTCACTTTACATTAATTATCTTCAAGCATCATTGATAAAATATTATTTAATTCTTCATCATTATAATATTCTATCTCTATTTTTCCCTTTTTCTTCCCTTTTGATATATTTACTTTTGTTCCAAATATATTCATAAGTTTTTCTTCTACATCAACTATAAATATATCCTTCTCTTTTATTTTCTTTGGTACTTCTTTTGTATTATTTTCTGCAATAGTTTTAACTAAATTTTCAGTTGCTCTAACTGAAAGCTCTTCTTCTATAACTCTCTTTGCTAGTTCTTCTTGTAATTCTTTATCTGATATTCTAAGTAATGCCTTACCATGACCAGCTGTCATTTGGCCACTTTCTATCATCTTCATTACTGCTTCACCAAGATTTAATAACCTTAAAGTATTTGTTATATGTGGTCTACTCTTTCCTACTGCTTCTGATATTTCTTCTTGAGTGACTTTATAGTGATCTATTAATCCTTTATAGGCTAAAGCTTCTTCAATAGAGTTTAAATCTTCTCTTTGTAAGTTCTCTATCAAAGCTATCTCCATTATATCTTTCATTGGTATATCTTTAATAACAACAGGAACTTCTTTTAATTTTGCCATCTTAGATGCTCTGTATCTTCTTTCTCCTGCTATTATCATATATTTGCCATTTTCATCTGGCTTTACTACTATTGGTTGTAATACTCCATAGTTTTTTATAGATTCTGATAATACTTGTATTTTCTCTTCATCAAACACTTTTCTTGGCTGAGTTTCATTAGGATATATATTCTTTAATTCTATACTTATTATATCTTTGCTATCTATTCCTTCTTTAATTTCTGGAATTAAGGCACTAAGACCTCTTCCTAATCTATTTGTTCTTTTAGACGATTTTTTTTCCATATTATATTATATCCTCCTCTAAATCTATGAACTCTTCTGCTAAGTCCATGTATGCCTCTGCTCCCCTGCATCTTGCATCATAATATATAACTGGCTTTCCATGACTAGGTGCTTCTGCCAATCTAACATTTCTAGGAATTAATGTAGTATATACACTTCCTTTGAAATATCTTTTTACCTCTTCAACTACCTGTATTGATAAATTAGCTCTTCCATCAAACATACTAAGGACTACTCCTTGTATTTCTATATGTGGATTAAGTCTAGACTTAACTAGCTTTATAGTTTCCATAAGCTGACTTACACCTTCTAGTGCATAATATTCACACTGTATTGGTATTAATACACTATCTACTGCTGTAAGACAGTTTATAGTTAACATTCCTAATGAAGGAGGACAATCTATAAATATATAATCATAATCTTTTCTTACACATTCTATAGCATTTTTTAATACGTATTCTCTTTTGTCCATATTAGTAAGCTCTATTTCTGCTCCTGATAACTCAGTTGCTGAAGCAATAGTGTCTACATTGTCAAACTCTGTAGGTAAAATTGCCTCTCTTATATCTACACCATCTAACATTACTTCATATATAGTGTTTTCTACCTCTTGTTTCTCTATTCCATATCCACTAGTTGTATTTCCTTGTGGATCTAAATCTAGTACTAGTACTTTTTTACCCATCTTTCCTATACTTGCACTTAAATTTACATTAGTTGTAGTTTTTCCTACTCCACCCTTTTGGTTAAAAACTGCTATAACTTTTCCCACAAGATTTCCCCCCTTGTTTCTTCTAAAATTCACTTTTCTAAAATTTATAGTATAAAATTTTTAATTCCAATTTTGATAAAAAAAGGCTACTGCCAAGCAGTAACCTTACTTTTTAGGAATTTTTACAACAACCTCCATATAATCGCCCTTATCTACTTCGTTATATTTAGCCTCAATTCCTGTTCCTATTATAGCATCGAAGGCTTGCTTCATAGTATTTAAGTATATTCTTATAGCCATTGAACTCTTTACATTTTGCTTTTTCTCTGGCTCTTCAGTTTCTTGTAAATCTTCTAATATATCCTTTATCAACTTTTCTGTTTTCTTTACAGTTAGCTCATTCTTTATTATTTTATCTAAGACATCCTTCATTAACTCTTCATTTGGTAACTTAAGCAATGCTCTTGCATGTCTTTCTGTTAGGTTATTTTCTACTAATTTTATTTTTATATCACTTGGCAATCTTAGTATTCTAAGTTTGTTAGCTATAGTAGATTGATTCTTTCCTAACTTTTCTGCTAGTTGCTGCTGTGTAAAATCATGTTCTTTTATTAAATTTTCATACCCCATAGCCTCTTCTATAAAATTTAAATCTTCTCTTTGTAAATTTTCTAGCAGTGCTAATACAGCAGAATATTCGTCAGACATGTTATTTATAATAGCCGGTATTACTGTTAAATTTGCCAATTTAGCCGCTCTAAATCTTCTTTCTCCAGCAATTAATTCATACTTTTCATCTTTAACTCTAACTGTTATTGGTTGAAGTATTCCATAAACTCTTATAGAGTTGCTTAATTCCTCTAATGCTGACTGTGAAAATACTTTTCTTGGTTGATATGGATTTGGAACTATATTTTCTATAGGTATCTCCACAACTCTTTTTTCTTCCATAACATCCCTCTCTTATTAGATATAAATATATTTGAATTTCATTATTTACTTACAAATTAATACTGCATTAGATACATATGAGTATACTATTTCTGCATGTAATTATATAATCCTTCTATTTTGTTTTATTTTTAATATATTTTTAATATACCTATCTCTATTTTATAGGACTTTTTGCAGGTTTACCCGCTTTTCTAGGGTATTTTTCTGGAGTATTTCTTACTTTTTTGAAAACTAATATATTATGGTCTAAATCAGTTTCTGGAAGCTCTACATCTATTTTTTCAATAAATTCTAATCCTAAAACATCCATAGCAGCTTTTGACTCTTCTAGCTCTAAGTTTGCATTAGGTCCTTTTAAACACACAAAATATCCTCCAACTTTAACAAATGGTACACAAAATTCCATAAGTATAGGTAATCCAGCCACAGCTCTTGCTGTTGCTATATCATATTGTTCTCTATATTGTTCTGACTTACCGAAATCTTCTGCTCTACCGTGTATAAACTCCATATTAGTTAAACCTAAGGTATTACTAACTTCTTTTAAGAAGTTTATTCTTTTGTTTAATGAATCTAAAAGAGTTACATTAGCATTTTCTAAGCATATCTTTAATGGTAATCCTGGAAAACCTGCACCTGTACCAACATCTATTATAGACATTCCATCTTTTATGTATCCATTAACTACAGCTGAAACAGAGTCCAAGAAGTGCTTTATATACACTTCTTTTTCCTCTTCTATTCCAGTAAGGTTCATCTTTTGATTCCAGTCGACTAGTATCTCTCTATAAACCTTGAAATCATTTAGCATTTTATCGCTTGGTTCTATTCCAAAATCCTTTAGACCTTGTCTTAGCATTTCCGTATTATTCATCTTTTCCCCCTCTAGTTCTTCTCATTTGCTCTAAGTATATAAGGAGTACTGATATATCAGCTGGTGAAACCCCTGATATACGAGATGCTTGACCTATTGAAACTGGCTTTATATCATTAAGTTTTTGTCTTGCTTCTATTCTTAAACCATCTATAGTTGAGTAGTCTATAGTTTCTGGTAACTTTTTATTTTCAAGCTTCTTAAATTGCTCTATTTGCTTTAATTGCTTGTCTATATATCCTTCATATTTTGTCATTATTACACATTGTTCTTTCACTTCATAGTGAACATCTTCTCCAGCACCTTTTCCTATAGCTTCAATTAAGTCATAGTTAACCTCTGGACGCTTTAAAAATTCATATAAAGATAATCCTACTTTTATTTCAGATGCTCCCATTTCTGCTAAAAGATGATTTACTTCTTTAGGAGTAACTCTTTCTGTTTTTAATCTCTCTAATTCTTTTTCTATTTCAGCTTTCTTATCTAAGAATCTATTGTATCTGCTTTCTGTAACTAACCCTAAGTCATATCCTTTTTGAGTAAGTCTCATATCTGCATTATCTTGTCTTAAGTATAATCTATACTCTGATCTAGATGTCATCATTCTATAAGGTTCGTTTGTTCCTTTAGTAACTAAATCATCTATTAAAACACCTATATAAGCTTCTGATCTATCAAGTACAAATGGCTCTCTTCCTTGTATTTTACATGCTGCATTTATACCAGCTATAAGACCTTGTGCTGCTGCCTCTTCATATCCTGAAGTACCGTTAAATTGTCCCGCACTAAATAAGTTTTCAACACCCTTTATTTCAAGTGTTATTTTTAATTGAGTAGGATCTATGCAATCATATTCTATTGCATAAGCAGGTCTCATTATCTTAGCATTTTCAAGACCTTGAATACTTTTATACATTTGTAATTGTACTTCATAAGGTAAACTAGTTGATATCCCTTGGATGTACATTTCTTTTGTTTCTCTACCTTCTGGCTCTATAAATATTTGATGAGATTCCTTATCACTAAATCTAACAACTTTGTCTTCTATAGATGGGCAGTATCTCGCTCCTGTACTTTTTGCCTGTCCACTATACATTGCTGTTCTGCTTAAATTACTTGTTATTATTTCATGAGTTTTTGTGTTTGTTCTTGTTAAATAACAAGGCTCTTGATCTATATTTATTTCATCACTTAAGAAAGAGAATGGCGTTATTCTTTTGTCACCCTCTTGGATTTCCATCTTAGTGAAATCTATACTATCTCTATGGATTCTTGCAGGAGTTCCTGTTTTGAATCTTCTCATATTTAATCCTAAATCCACTAGCTTATCAGTTAAATCTTTAGAGTACCCTGATGCATTAGGTCCTTCATTAAGAGTTACTTCTCCTATGAATATTTTAGAGTTTAGATAAACTCCTGTTGCTAATATTACAGCTTTGGCTTCATATTGGCATCCAAGTTTAGTTACTATTCCATTAACAGTCTGGCCTTCATGTAATATATCTACTACTTCATCCATTACTATATCCAGATTAGGTTCATTTTCTAAAGTAGCTTTCATTTCTGTGTGGTATCTAAATTTATCCGCTTGTCCTCTTAGAGAGTGAACAGCTGGTCCTTTTGCAGTATTTAACATTCTACTTTGTATAAGTGTTTTATCTGCATTTACACCCATTTCACCACCTAAAGCATCTATTTCTTTTACTAATTGACCTTTACCTGTTCCTCCTACTGATGGGTTACATGGCATTAGTGCAATAGAGTCTAAAGACATAGTTACTATTAGTGTTTTTTGTCCCATTCTAGCAGCTGCTAAAGCAGCTTCACATCCGGCGTGACCTGCTCCAACTACTATTACATCATATTTTCCTGCTTTGAAGTCTATCATGTCAGTATCCTTTCTACGTTTATATTTATGTTTCACGAAAAACTTTTTTATAATTGCTTATCTGTATTTTATATTATACACTTTATTTTCCGATACAGAAGTTACTAAATATAGTATCTAATAGGTCTTCTTTTACTGTGTCTCCATTTATATAACCTAGATAATCCCATATATTCTTGAAATCAACCTCTATAAAATCATATGGAAGGAATGAGTCTATTGCATTTATAGCATCATTTATAGATTCATATGATTTTAATAATGCATCTTTGTGTCTAGAATTAGTTATTACTAAGCTAGATGAATTCTTAACACTGCCTTTATAAACCATAGATTCTATTTTATCATATAATTCTTCAATTCCTTCATGTTTTAATGCTGATGTTCTTATTATATTTTCTTCTTTTACATACTTAGCTAGTACATCTTCTTCTATTTTAGGTTCTAAATCTGTTTTATTTAATATAACTATAGTCTTCTTATTTTCTAGGTTTTCTAGTATTTCTATATCTTCATCAGAAAGATTTCTCGATGAATCTAATACCATTATAACTAAGTCTGCACTATTAAATGATTCTCTTGATTTTTCTACACCTATTTTTTCTACAACATCTTCTGTTTCTCTTATACCTGCTGTATCTACTATTTTTAAAGGTATACCTTTTATATTTACGAATTCTTCTATAACGTCTCTAGTTGTTCCTGGTATGTCTGTAACTATAGCTCTATTTTCACCTAATATAGAGTTAAGCAATGAAGATTTCCCAACATTTGGTTTACCAACTATTACTGTCTTAAGTCCGTCTCTAAGTATTTTACCACTTTCAGCCGTATCATATAATTTTTTAATTTCTATTCTTATTTCTTCAGCTTTTTCTTTAAGAGTTTGATATGTTATTTCTTCTATATCTTCCTCTGAAAAATCTATAGCAACTTCTAAGTGTGCTAATACTTCTGTTACTTTTCCTCTTAATTCTTTTATCTTACTTGATAAAGAACCTTCTAGCTGATTTTGAGCTACTTGATGAGCCATATCAGTTTTAGCTTTTATTACATCTATTATTGCTTCTGCTTGAGATAAATCTATTCTTCCATTTAAAAATGCTCTTTTTGTAAATTCTCCAGGTTCAGCTATTCTTACATCTTTAGATAATATAAGCTCTAATATTTTCTTTACTGAAATAAATCCTCCGTGGCAGTTTATTTCTATAACATCCTCTGCAGTATATGAGTTTGGCCCTTTCATATAAGCTAATAAAACTTCATCTATAACATCTTCACCGTCTACTATATTTCCGTATATTAAAGTTCTAGTTTTATATTCACTTATTGTTTTTCCTGACATAGATCTAAATATTTCATCTGCTACTTTCAGTGCTTTTTGACCACTAATTCTTACTATACCTATACCACCTTCACCTGGTGCTGTTGCAATTGCTGCTATAGTATCATCTATAAACAAATTAATCACCTCTTATTATTTAGTTAATTTATCTTTAATTTCGTTATCTTTAATTCTTTCCTTAATCTTAACATTATATAAAATAAATAACAAAAATAAAACCCCCTATTACATAGGAGGTTAAATTTTATCTTTTATACTCTATTACTAATCTTCTATATGGATCTGTTCCCTCGCTATACGTAGTTACATACTTATCGTTTTGAAGAGCTGAGTGAATTATTCTTCTCTCATATGGATTCATATAGTCTAATTTCTTTATTTTTTTAGTTCTAGCTACTTCTCTAGCTGCTTTGTTAGCATATCTTATTAAAGATTCTTCTCTCTTTGATCTGTAGTTTTCTATATCTACAAGCACTCTCATATGCGAGTCTTTATTTATTTTATTAAGCGCTAATCCTGTAAGGAATTGAATTGAATCTAATGTTTCCCCTCTTCTTCCTATTAAACATGCAGCTTCTTTTCCTTCTATGTCTACTTTAATTAAATTATTATCTTGAGTAACATTAACTTTAGCCTCTACATTAGAGTTCTTAAGTATATTTTCAACAAACTCTTTAGCTATATCTGACTCAGTTTTAATAACTTTGAATCTGTATAGACCTTCCTTAGCACCTATAAAACCTAAGAAACCTTTTGTAGGTTCTTGTACTGTTTCTATTTGTAAATCTTTTTCAGATACTTTTAGCTCTTCAATTGCTTGGCTTATAGCATCTTCCTTACTCTTACTTCTTATTTCTATGCTTTCCTTCATCTATTACTTCCTCCTTAGAATTAGCTAACTTAGCTTTTAAAGGATTCATTACTAAATAATGTTGTGCAATTGAGAATAAGTTACCTACTGTCCAATATAATGTAAGACCTGCAGGGAACGTGAATCCCCAAAATAACATCATCCCCGACATGAAGTAAGTCATTATCTTCATTGAACCTTGTTGCTGATCCTTTGGCATCATTATCATTTGCATTAAGAATGTAGTTGCCCCTGATAATACAGCTAATATAATATCTGGTTGAGTTAGGTTTTTTATCCAAAGAAACCCTTCTGATGCAGTAGCAAGCGTTGCTTTATCTTGGAAAACACCATAAGTAACAGGATCTCTTAATACTGTAAATAATCCTATTAATATAGGCATTTGTATTAATAGTGGTAAACATCCTGCTAATGGATTTATCTTAGCTTCTTGATATACCTTCATTAACTCTTGTTGTTGCTTTTCTGGCTTATTTTTATACGTTTCTTGTATCTCTTTTATTTTAGGCTGTATATCTTGCATAGCCTTTGTAGACTTAGTTTGCTTTATTGTAAGCGGTAATAATAAAACTTTTACAAAAATTGTAAATACAATTATTGAAAGACCATAATTTCCAATAAAGTCAAAAATTGTCTTTAACACAACACCTAATAAATTACTTATAATACTCAACTGTTATACCTCCTAGAGTATATTCTGTTTTATTTTAAAGGATCGTAACCTCCTGGATGAAAAGGATGGCATTTCGATACTCTTTTTACTGTTAAATATATTCCTTTTAATAGCCCGTATTTTTTAAAAGCTTCTATAGAATATTGTGAACATGTTGGATAAAATCTACATGTAGGTCCTTTTAATGGAGATATAAATTTTTGATAAAATCTCACTAGATAAATACATAATTTCGCTAAGTATATATTTATTTCCTTCAGTATAGTAATTATTTTTTTCAAATTTTAAAATGCCTCCATATTTAGACTTTTGTTATTCACTTAATCTTATATTTGCTTTTCTTACCAAATATTTTACAGACTTTTCAATATCTTTATATTCAGCCTGATTACTTGCTATCCTTGCTATAAAAACTATATCATACCCACTTTTAACGTTTTCATCTACATTTAATCTATATGATTCTCTTATTCTTCTTCTTATCTTATTTCTAACAATTGCTTTACCTACTTTTTTAGATACTGATATACCTAATTTAGTATCATCTGATTTGTTATCTAGTACATACATTACCAGATACTTAGTTGCAAAAGATTTGCCGTGTTTATACACTTTTCTAAAATCAGAGTCTTTTTTTAAGCCCTTTGTTTTCTTGAAGTCCATATTAAACCCTCCGTAAACACAGCTTGTAAATATAGTTTCTACACAAAAAGGCCACCTTTACAGCGGCCTCTCTCAATGATTAATGAGTTAATCTCTTTCTTCCTTTAGCTCTTCTTCTCTTTAACACGTTTCTTCCGTTAGAAGTTTTCATTCTTTTTCTGAATCCGTGTTCTTTTTTTCTTTGTCTTTTCTTTGGCTGATAAGTTCTTTTCATTACATACACCGCCTTTCAAATTTTATTTCCGTTTATTTTCCGTTTATAAGAATAATAACCTTACCCTCAAAGTAAACATAACACATACAATTATAAATGCTTTTATATTGCTTGTCAACTTGTTTTTAGATACATGAAATAACAAAATTGTTTGTTTTATTTTATATGTTTTGGTGACTATTTATTACCTCAAATTTGTCGTCTGATTTATCCACATTCATTTAAAAGTTGATTTATTATTATGTAGGAAAATTGCGTAAATTGTAGCTGTGTATTAATTTATCAACAGGTAGTTAATATTGTGGATAAATTAAGCAGAATGCCTTGAAGTTTGGCACTTATTCTGATATTATTAATATACTTGTTGATAATGTTTATAAGATTTATTAACTTATTAAGGTTATTCACAAGCTGTGGATATAAATGTGTATAACTTGTATACTTTTAGATAATACTTTAGTTATAAACTACATTTATTATATCTTTAGACTATTTATAACTTTATATACATATTGTTTATATCTTTTTATTTTTTAATACATTTTTACATTATTAATATTTTATCCACATAATTATCCAAATAAATCTAATGAATTTATTTATCATATATATTTTTTTGTTTTTTTGTTAATAACTTGTGGAAAGTGTTAATTAATTTGCGCGGAGGTTTATATTATGGATGTAGTTTCTTTATGGGACAAAACACTACAATTAATAAAAGGTGAGCTATCTCCACCTAGTTTTAATGCTTTTTTTAAGCAAATAGTACCTTTAAAAATACACAATAACGATTTAATTCTTTTAGTCCCTAATGACTTCACTAAAGGTATTTTAGAAGATAGATACTTAAATTTAATAGAAAGTTCTGTAAATCAGCTATCATTAAAAAAATATAATATTAAATTTGTTTTAAGTGAAAAAGACATAGAAGGTCTTGGAGAAGAAGCTAAAAGTTCAGCTTCAAAGGCTAATTATCCTAACCTAAATCCAAAATATACATTTGATACATTCGTAATCGGTAATAGTAATAGATTTGCTCATGCCGCATGTGTTGCTGTTGCTGAATCTCCAGCTAGAGCTTATAATCCTCTTTTCTTATATGGAGGCGTTGGATTAGGTAAAACTCACCTTATGCATGCTATAGGACATCATATAATGAGTCAAAAAAAGGATCCTAAAGTAGTCTATGTATCTTCTGAAAAATTTACAAATGAACTTATAAACTCTATCAAAGATGACAGAAATGAAGAGTTTAGAAATAAATATAGAAATGTCGATGTTCTTTTAATAGATGACATTCAATTTATAGCTGGAAAAGAAAGAACACAAGAAGAATTTTTCCATACCTTTAATTCTTTACATGAGGCTAATAAGCAAATAATTATTTCAAGTGATAGACCACCTAAAGAAATTCCAACATTAGAAGATAGACTTAGATCTAGATTCGAAATGGGACTTATAACAGATATACAAGCTCCTGATTTTGAAACTAGAATAGCAATACTTAGAAAAAAAGCTCAAATGGAAAATATTGATGTTCCAAACGAGGTTATGACATATATTGCTAAAAATATAAAGTCTAATATAAGAGAATTAGAAGGTGCCTTAACTAGAGTGGTTGCTTATTCATCTTTAACTAATAGAACTATATCTTTTGAATTAGCAGAAGAAGCTTTAAAAGATATAATAACTACTTCAAAAAATGAAGAAATAAATGTAAATAGAATAAAAGAGAAGGTAGCATCTGTATTTGATATAAAAATGGAAGATTTTAATTCTAAAAAAAGAACAAGATCAATTGCTTATCCTAGACAAATAGCAATGTATCTATCACGTGAACTTACAGATTTATCACTTCCTAAAATAGGTGAAGAGTTTGGAGGACGTGATCATACAACTGTTATACATGCCCACGATAAGATTATTAAAGATATACAAACTAATGAAGAAATCAAAATAAAAATAGAAAAAATAATCTCTGAATTAAAAGGGTAACTTATAAACAATTATATGTGGATTTTGTGTTAATATAATGTTTATATTTTTTTGTCTAAAATTTATTAACACTTTATACTACTAAAATCAACAAAGATATTAACACTTTATACACATGTTAATATCTTTGCATTTATTAGGCTTAAAGTATTTATTCACATTATCCACATAGCCTATTACTATTACTACTAATTTTTTATTTATTTTTTATATATGAAGACCACAAGGAGGTTATCCACATTGAAAATAATTTGTAATCAAAAAATACTTGCTAATAAAATCGGAATATCTCAAAAAGCTATTAATAGTAAAACTACTTTAGACTTATTAAAGGGAATATTATTATCAGCAAAAGGAGATCAACTAAAATTAACTGGTTATGATTTAGAAATAGGTATAGAAACTTATACACAAGCTGAAGTTATAGAAGAAGGAGAAATAGTAGTAAATGCTAGACTTTTTGGTGATATAATTAGAAAGCTACCAGATTCTTTTGTTGAAATAGAAACAGATAGTGAAAATAATGTATACATAAATTGTGTAAACTCAAGATTTAAGATAAAAGGAGATTCAGCTAAAGAATTTCCAAAGTTACCAGAAGTAAATAAAGAAGACTTATATAATATACCTCAAGATTTACTAAAAAATATGATAAAGCAAACAGTATTTGCTATATCTCAAGACCAAACAAAGCCTATCTTAATGGGTGAACTTTTAGAAATAGTAAATGGTAATATAAGTTTAGTAGCTATAGATGGATATAGATTAGCTGTTAGAAGCTGTAATTTAGAGAATATTTCAAATGATGCTAAAGTTATAATTCCAGGAAAGGCATTAATAGATGTAAATAGCTTATTATCATCAGAAGAAGATATAAAAATGGGATTTGATGATAAAAATGCAATATTTATAATAAATGACACTAAAATAATAACTAGACTTTTAGAAGGTGAATTTATAGATTATAAAAGATTACTTCCAAGAGAACACAATACTAGAGTTAAATTAAAAACAAGAGATCTTTTAAATAGTATTGAGAGAGCATCATTATTATCTCAAGCTGAAAAAAATAATCTAATCAAATTATCTATAAGAGATAATGCAATGGCAATAACTTCTAATACAGATAAAGGAAATGTTTATGAAGAAGTTTCACTAGAATTAGAAGGAGATTATTTAGATATCGCATTCAATTCAAGATACTTCTTAGAAGGATTAAAAAACATTGATAGTGAAGAGATATTTATAGAATTCACAACAAATGTTAATCCTTGTATAATAAAACCTGCTGACGAAATCGAGTACACATACCTATTACTTCCAGTAAGAATATCATCTAGTATATAATTCATTAAAAAAGCCCAACTAATAAAGTTGGGTTTTTATAACTAATTTTATGATATAATATATTTTTGACATGTTAGTGAAAAACTAAATGAAAATAAATAGGAGGACGAGCTATGATAGAGATAAATATAGATTCAGAATATATAAAATTAGATCAACTTTTAAAATTAGCAGACTTAGCATCAACAGGTGGACATGCTAAATTTTTAATATTAGAAGGTCTAGTTAAGGTAAATGGAGAAGTTGAAACAAGAAGAGGAAGAAAACTTAAACCTCAAGATATAGTTGAGGTAGAAGGAAATCAAATAAAAGTAGTGTAATAAGGAGAGCCTTTTATGCAACTAAATAGTTTGCAGTTAGTCAATTTTAGAAATTACGATAGCTTACATCTGGAATTTAATAAAAAAGTAAATCTTCTTGTCGGAAAAAATGGCCAAGGAAAGACTAATATAGTAGAATCTATATATATGCTATCTTTTGGAAAGTCCTTTAGAACCAATAAAGACAAGGAAATAATAAAATTTGAAAAAGAGAATCTTTATGTTGGAGGAGCTTTTTCAAAGGAAAATACTAAAGGCTTAATTGAAATAGCTATCAGTAAGAATAAGAAGGGTATAAAAGTAAATAAAATACCTATTCAAAAAATATACGAACTGCTTGGAAATATAAATGTTGTAATATTTTCTCCAGAAGATCTGAGACTAGTTAAAGAAGGACCTAAAGAAAGAAGATCTTTCATAGATAAAGAGATTAGTCAAATTATACCCAGATATTATAATTATCTTACAAATTATAATAAAATATTATTCCAAAGGAATCAGTTACTTAAGAGTAAGAATATAGATAAATCTTTATTAGATGTATATGATGAAAGTTTAGCTAAGTACGGGAGCTATATTTACATACTTAGAAGAGATTTTATAAAGAAAATAGCAGGTATATCTAAAAGTTTACATGATAAACTAACTGGAGGAATTGAAGATTTAGTTATAACATATAAAAATCAAATTGATATAAATGATGAAGATACTGCCCAGACAGTATATAACAAATTTATTGAAAAACTTTCGTCAAGCCGTGAGCATGATATAGATACAAGGACTACTAGATATGGACTACATAGAGATGATCTTAACATATTTGTTAACGGACTAGATGTAAGGTTATATGGTTCACAAGGACAACAAAGAACTGCGTCAATTTCTTTAAAATTATCAGAAATTGAGTTAATAAATAATGAAGTTGGAGAATATCCAATATTAATTTTAGATGATGTGTTCAGTGAATTAGATGAAACAAGGCAAAAACTATTAGTAAATAACTTAAATGTAGTTCAAATGTTTATAACTACAGCAGAGGTTTCACATAAAAGTATATTCAATATAGATAACACTACTATATTTAATATTGATAATGGAAGTGTTGTAAACATAGAGAATGGAGGGAACTAGATGAAGCAAGAATATGGTGCAAGTCAGATTCAGGTTCTAGAAGGATTAGAGCCTGTTAGAAAAAGACCTGGTATGTATATAGGATCTACTGGTCCAAGAGGGTTACATCACTTAGTTTACGAGATAGTAGACAACAGTATAGATGAAGCACTTCAAGGATATTGTACTGAGATATACGTATCTATAAATCAAGATGGAAGTATCTTAGTAAGAGATAATGGGAGAGGGATACCAGTTGAAGTTCACCCTCAAACAGGTAAGTCTACACTAGAAACAGTTTTAACAGTACTTCATGCAGGAGGAAAGTTCGGTGGAGGAGGATACAAGGTATCTGGTGGTCTTCACGGAGTTGGGGTATCTGTTGTTAATGCGTTATCTGAGTGGTTAGTAGCAGAAATTTCAAGAGATGGAAAGTTATACAGACAAACTTATGAAAAAGGTGTAGCTACATCAGAACTTAATGCAGTAGGAACATCAAGCCACACAGGAACTTGTATAAGCTTTATGCCTGATGCTACTATATTTGACGAAATAGACTTCAAGTATGAAACATTAGAGCATAGATTAAGAGAATTAGCATTCCTTAACAAAGGAATAAAAATAATTTTAGAAGATAAAAGAGAAGGAAAAGAAAAGATAAAAGAATTCCACTACCTTGGTGGTTTAGTAGAATATATAAAATACTTAAATAAATCGAGAACTGGAATACATGAAGATATAGTTTATATAGACAAAAAAGTAGATGACTATATGGTAGAATTAGCAATGCAATATACTGATGGTTACACGGAAAACATATATTCATTTGCTAATAATATAAATACTCATGAGGGTGGATCTCATTTAAGTGGATTTAAAGCGGCCCTTACTAAAACATTAAATGATTACGCAAGAAGAAATAAAGTAATAAAAGATAATGAGCCTAATTTATTAGGTGAAGATATAAGAGAAGGTCTTACAGCTGTAGTATCTGTTAAGCTTCCTGAGCCTCAATTCGAAGGTCAAACAAAGACTAAGCTAGGTAATACAGAGATGAGAGGTATAGTGGATAGTATAACTGTTGAAGAATTAGGAGCTTTCTTAGAAGAAAACCCAACTACAGCAAAAATAATAGTTGATAAGGCCCTTAGAGCTCAAAGAGCGAGAGAAGCTGCAAAAAGAGCAAGAGAGTTAACTAGAAGAAAAAGTGTGTTAGAAAGTACTGCATTACCTGGGAAATTAGCAGACTGTGCTGAAAAAGACCCAGCTAAGAGTGAAGTATTCTTAGTCGAAGGGGATTCTGCCGGTGGATCTGCTAAACAAGGTAGAGATAGACACACTCAAGCTATATTACCACTAAGAGGTAAGATACTTAACGTTGAAAAATCTAGATTAGATAAAATATTATCTTCAGATGAAATAAAAAATATGATAACTGCTTTTGGATGTGGTATAGGAAATGACTTCGATTTAGAAAAAGCTAGATATCATAAAATAGTAATAATGACCGATGCCGATGTCGATGGAGCTCACATTAGAACATTATTACTTACATTCTTCTTTAGATACATGAGACCACTTATAGAAAATGGATATGTATATGCAGCGCAACCACCACTATATAAGGTCAAGAAACAAAAGAAAGAATACTATGTATACTCAGACAAAGAGCTTGCTAGCCTATTAGAGTCGATTGGTAGAACTGGCGTAGAGTTACAAAGATACAAAGGACTTGGAGAAATGAATGCAGAGCAATTATGGGATACAACAATGAACCCAGAAACTAGAACATTACTACAAGTAAATATAGAAGATGCGGCTATGGCAGATGAGGTATTCTCAATGCTTATGGGTGATAAAGTAGCCCCAAGAAAAGAATTTATAGAAACAAATGCTAAATACGTTAAGAATTTAGATATATAAGAAAGGGGATGAGTGTAAATGGAAGAAAACAATAGAATACTTCCTTTAGAAATAGCTGATGAAATGAAAAAATCGTATATGGATTATGCGATGAGTGTTATAGCTGGACGTGCTCTTCCTGATGTAAGAGACGGTCTTAAGCCAGTTCATAGAAGAATACTATACTCTATGAATGAATTGAACTTAACACCAGATAAACCTTATAGAAAGTCTGCCCGTATAGTTGGGGACGTTCTAGGGAAATATCACCCACATGGTGATAGTGCAGTTTACTTAGCTATGGTTAGAATGGCACAAGATTTCTCTACAAGAGGACTTTTAGTTGATGGACATGGTAACTTTGGTTCAGTCGATGGAGATTCACCAGCGGCAATGCGTTATACTGAAGCTAGAATGAGTAAACTATCTTTAGAATTATTAAGAGATATAGAAAAAGAGACTGTTGATTTTATCCCTAACTTTGATGAGTCTTTAAAGGAGCCAGCAGTATTACCATCTAGATTCCCAAACTTATTAGTTAATGGATCTAACGGTATAGCAGTTGGTATGGCAACAAGTATACCACCTCATAACTTAGCAGAGGTTATAGATGCAACAGTACATTTAATAGATAATGAGGAGTGCACTGTAGAAGATTTAATGCAGTTTGTACAAGGACCAGATTTTCCTACTTCAGCAATAATAATGGGAAAAGAAAATATAGCTAATGCCTATAGAACAGGTAGAGGAAAAGTAAAAGTTAGAGCAAGAGCTTATATAGAAGAACTACCTAAGAATAAGCAACAAATAGTAGTAACTGAAATACCATATCAAGTTAATAAAGCTAAGTTAGTTGAAAAAATAGCTGATTTAGTTAAAGAGAAGAAGGTTGAAGGAATATCTGACCTAAGAGATGAAAGTAACAGAAATGGTATGAGAATAGTTATAGAGCTTAAGAGAGACGTTAATGCAAATATAGTATTAAACAACTTATATAAGCATTCTCAAATGGAAGAAACTATAAGTATAATAATGCTTGCATTAGTTGATGGGCAACCAAGAGTATTAAATCTTAAGCAAATATTATACTACTATGTAAAACATCAAAAAGATGTAGTTACAAGAAGAACTAAATTTGAATTAAATAAAGCTGAAGCAAGAGCGCACATATTAGAAGGGTTAAGAATAGCTTTAGATAACATAGATGCAGTAATAAAATTAATAAGAAGCTCTAAAACTACTCAAGAAGCTAAAGCAGGTCTTATGGAGAGATTTGGATTATCAGAAATTCAATCACAAGCTATATTAGACATGAGACTTCAAAGACTTACAGGATTAGAAAGAGATAAAATAGAAGCAGAGTATGAAGAGTTAATTAAGAAAATAAATAGATTAAAAGAAATATTAGCTAATGAGAGATTACTTCTTAACGTAATAAAAGACGAAATGCTAATAATTAAAAAGAATTATGCTGACGAAAGAAGAACTGAAATAAGACATGCTGAGGGTGAAATAGACGTTAGAGATCTTATTGAAGAAGAAGAAATAGCTATAACTCTAACTCACTTTGGATACATAAAGAGAGTGCCAGCAGATACTTATAAGAGTCAAAATAGAGGTGGAAGAGGTATATCAGCTCTTACTACAAGAGAAGAAGACTTTGTTAAGCACCTTGTAACAACAACGACTCATAGTAAGTTATTATTCTTCACTAACAAAGGTAGAGTATTTAAATTAAATGCTTATGAAATACCTGAAGGGAAGAGACAGTCTAAAGGTACAGCTATAATAAACTTACTTCAACTAGCTCCAAATGAAAAAATAGCCACACTAATAGCAATAAATGAAAATGATGAGAATCAATATTTATTATTAGCTACTAAAAATGGTATAGTTAAAAAGACTAAGCGTGAAGAGTTCAAAAATATTAATAAATCTGGGCTGATAGCTATAGGATTAAGAGAAGACGATGAGCTTATAGGAGTTAAGTTAACAGATGCTAATAAGGAAGTTTTACTAATAACTAAAGATGGTATGTCTATAAGATTTGATGAAAATGACATAAGACCAATGGGTAGAACTGCTATGGGTGTTAAAGGTATAACTTTAGGCGCTGATGATAAAGTAGTATCTATGAGCTTAACAGATGAAGGAACAGAAGTATTAGTAGTTAGTGAAAATGGATTTGGAAAAAGAACAGATATAGAAGAGTATAGAACTCAGATAAGAGCTGGTAAAGGTATAAAGACATATAATATAGCTGCTAAGACAGGAAAGCTTGTTGGAGCTGAAATGGTTACAGAAGAAGACGAAATAATGATAATAAACTCAGATGGAGTGTTAATAAGATTAAGAGTGAATGAAATATCATTATTTGGAAGAGTAACAAGCGGTGTTAAACTAATGAAGACCAATGATGAAGTTAATGTAGTTTCTATTGCTAAAATAAATATAGAAGAAGAATAGGAATATATCCTATTCTTTTTCCATAGCTATCGACTATAGGAGAGGAGAATGTATTATGAGCAATAAGAAAGGGAAATATTTATTACTAGGAGCATTTCTTGGATTTATAGCCGGTTTATTCTTTGCACCTAAAAAAGGTTCAGAATTAAGAAGAGATGCTAAAGAAAAGCTAGGTGAGGTTAAGGAAAACCCAAAAGAAGCTTTACAAGGAACAATAGATGGTGTAAAAACTAAAATAAATAATCTAATTGATGATAATGTATTAGAAGATAGTATAGATATATGTGAAGATGAAATAGTAATAAGTAGAACTTTTGAAGATGAAGGGGAGAATAATTAATGGATGCAATGGGATGGCAAATAGGTGCTGTTTTATTTGGTGTTTCGGCATTAATTATAGCAATATACATAGGAAGATTATTGAATGAGACAACTAAAGTTGTAGGAAAGGTATACAAAATAGTTGACTATAATGAAAGACATATACACGAGACAATAGAAAATGTTGCCGCTATATCTAAAAATACAGAAGAAATAACTGATTTAGTTGGCAAAGTGGCAGGTATAGCCAAAATATTTAAATTTATAAAGAGATAATTGCATATAAGGAGGTTTATTGATGTCAATAAATATAAATTCAAAGCTAAATGAACAAGAATGTTTCTGGGATATATCACTAGAAGGAGAACTTGATGTTTCTACAGCAGATAAGTTAAAAGAACATTTACATAATTTAGCAGATAAAGAATCTTTAGATATGAAAATTAACCTTACAAACTTAGACTATATAGATTCAACTGGTTTAGGTGTAATGATAGGAGTACTTAAGAAATTAAAAATAAACGGAAAGGAAATATATATATTAAATCCAAAAATCAATGTAAAAAAAATATTTGCAATAACAGGACTAGATAAAATATTTAAAGTGGAGGGATAGACGTTGGCTTTTGAAACAATAAAGATGGAAATAAGCTCAAACCCTGAGTATGTTGGAATTATAAGATTAACCACATCAGGTATAGCTAATAAAATCGGATTTTCGATAGGTGATATAGAAGACATAAAAGTTGCTGTATCAGAAGCTTGTACAAATGCTATAAAGCATAGTAATGATAATAAATTTTTTATAACTTTTGATATATTAGAAAATGGATTAGCTATAGAAATTGAAGATAAAGGCAAGGGGTACGATGTAGAATCTTTACATCAACCAGATTTAAATAATCCAAAAGAAAGTGGGTTAGGATTATTTATAATACAATCATTAATGGATGAAGTTAATATAGAATCTAAAGAAAATAAAGGGACTATAATAAAAATGACTAAGTATTTAGGAGTTGGTATTTAATGAAAAACGTAGCTAATGCTACTAATTACCTAGACATAGATAATAAGGAGCTATTCAAGATATATAGCAAGGATAAAGATAACAAAGAAGTTAGAAATATTCTTATTGAAAAACATCTATATTTAGTAAATTTGTTAGCTAAAAAATATGCAAATAAAGGTGTAGAATTTGAAGATATATATCAAGTAGCTTCATTAGCATTAATATACGCTATAGATAGGTATGATATAGAAAAAGGGTATGAGTTTTCAAGTTTTGCAACTCCTACGATAATAGGTGAAATAAAAAAGTACTTTAGAGATAAAGTATGGACACTTAGAGTACCGAGGCGTGTTCAAGAGTTAAGCAAAAAGATAAGTGAAGCCAAAGTTATATTAGAACAAGAATATAAAAAACAACCTAGAGTAGAAGAGATTGCAAAATATATAGGGTGTACAGAAGAAGATGTTTTAGAAGCCATGGAAGCATCTTATGGATATCAACCTATATCATTAGATTCATCAAGTAATGATGATTCAGAAGATAAAGATATAACATTGATAGACAAAATTGGACAAGAAGAAAGTAGTTTTGGAAATATAGAACAGCGAGACTTTATAAATAAATTCATGGAAAATTTAAATGAATTAGAAGTTAAAATATTTAAAGATAGATTTTTCTTAGATAAAACTCAATCTATGATTGCAAAAGAACTAGAAATCTCTCAAATGACTGTTTCTAGGCTAGAAAGAAAGATAGTTGAAAAGCTTAGAAAAGAATATGAAAAAAATTTATAAAAAAGTTTTTGAAAAAGTATTGACCTACTGTTTATTCTATAGTATATTATTACTTGTCCTTAAGAAAAGGGCAAATAAGAAATGAACTTTGAAAATTAAACAGTAGGTTAATTTATATAACTGATTCTTAAAAGAATCGAATACAACCAAGCCAGATATTCAGATAATGATAGTCTGAGCAGGTAACAACTTTTATTTGAGAGTTTGATCCTGGCTCAGGATGAACGCTGGCGGCGTGCCTAACACATGCAAGTCGAGCGATTTACTTCGGTAAAGAGCGGCGGACGGGTGAGTAACGCGTGGGTAACCTGCCCTGTACACACGGATAACATACCGAAAGGTATGCTAATACGAGATAACATGAGAGAGTCGCATGGCTTTCTTATCAAAGCTTTTGCGGTACAGGATGGACCCGCGTCTGATTAGCTAGTTGGTAAGGTAACGGCTTACCAAGGCGACGATCAGTAGCCGACCTGAGAGGGTGATCGGCCACATTGGAACTGAGACACGGTCCAAACTCCTACGGGAGGCAGCAGTGGGGAATATTGCACAATGGGCGAAAGCCTGATGCAGCAACGCCGCGTGAGCGATGAAGGCCTTCGGGTCGTAAAGCTCTGTCCTCAAGGAAGATAATGACGGTACTTGAGGAGGAAGCCCCGGCTAACTACGTGCCAGCAGCCGCGGTAATACGTAGGGGGCTAGCGTTATCCGGAATTACTGGGCGTAAAGGGTGCGTAGGCGGTCTTTCAAGTCAGGAGTGAAAGGCTACGGCTCAACCGTAGTAAGCTCTTGAAACTGTAAGACTTGAGTGCAGGAGAGGAGAGTAGAATTCCTAGTGTAGCGGTGAAATGCGTAGATATTAGGAGGAATACCAGTTGCGAAGGCGGCTCTCTGGACTGTAACTGACGCTGAGGCACGAAAGCGTGGGGAGCAAACAGGATTAGATACCCTGGTAGTCCACGCCGTAAACGATGAGTACTAGCTGTCGGAGGTTACCCCCTTCGGTGGCGCAGCTAACGCATTAAGTACTCCGCCTGGGAAGTACGCTCGCAAGAGTGAAACTCAAAGGAATTGACGGGGACCCGCACAAGTAGCGGAGCATGTGGTTTAATTCGAAGCAACGCGAAGAACCTTACCTAAGCTTGACATCCTTTTGACCGATGCCTAATCGCATCTTTCCCTTCGGGGACAGAAGTGACAGGTGGTGCATGGTTGTCGTCAGCTCGTGTCGTGAGATGTTGGGTTAAGTCCCGCAACGAGCGCAACCCTTGCCTTTAGTTGCCAGCATTAAGTTGGGCACTCTAGAGGGACTGCCAGGGATAACCTGGAGGAAGGTGGGGATGACGTCAAATCATCATGCCCCTTATGCTTAGGGCTACACACGTGCTACAATGGGTGGTACAGAGGGCAGCCAAACCGTGAGGTGGAGCTAATCCCTTAAAGCCATTCTCAGTTCGGATTGTAGGCTGAAACTCGCCTACATGAAGCTGGAGTTACTAGTAATCGCAGATCAGAATGCTGCGGTGAATGCGTTCCCGGGTCTTGTACACACCGCCCGTCACACCACGGAAGTTGGGGGCGCCCGAAGCCGGATAGCTAACCTTTTGGAAGCGTCCGTCGAAGGTGAAATCAATAACTGGGGTGAAGTCGTAACAAGGTAGCCGTATCGGAAGGTGCGGCTGGATCACCTCCTTTCTAAGGAGAATTACCTACTGTTTAATTTTGAGAGTTCATTGAATAAATGAAAATCTCAAAAAATGCGCGTAGCGCAAACTCATTAATTTGAGCAACGTAGCATGACCGAATGGGAGTGACCGTTGGCGATATGCGAAGCATTTTAGTACTTTGAAAACTGTATAACATTTAGTGATATGACATCATTTTTTATAAATAGACAAGAAAAGTCTTTAAAATAACTTTAATAACTGGTCAAGTTATTAAGGGTGCAGGGCGGATGCCTTGGCACTAGGAGCCGATGAAGGACGTGATAAGCTGCGATAAGCTTCGGGGAGTTGCACGTAAACTTTGATCCGAAGATTTCCGAATGAGGAAACTCACTTAGAGTAATGTCTAAGTATCGTTAAGTGAATACATAGCTTAGCGAGGGGAACCCGGGGAACTGAAACATCTAAGTACCTGGAGGAAGAGAAAGAAAAATCGATTCCGTAAGTAGCGGCGAGCGAACGCGGAACAGGCCAAACCAACAAAGTTTTCTTTGTTGGGGTTGCGGACATATCATCAAGGTCGAGGTCATCGTAGATGAAGAGAGTTGGAAAGCTCCGCTATAAAGTGTAACAGCCACGTAGTTGAAACGATAATTCGATAGATATGATCCAGAGTACCACGGGACACGTGAAACCCTGTGGGAAGCAGGAGGGACCATCCTCCAAGCCTAAATACTACCTAGTGACCGATAGCGCATAGTACCGTGAGGGAAAGGTGAAAAGAACCCCGGGAGGGGAGTGAAATAGAACCTGAAACCCTGCACTTACAAGCTGTGGGAGCACATTACTTGTGTGACCGCGTACTTTTTGTAGAACGGGCCAACGAGTTACGTTAAGTAGCAAGGTTAAGCACTTAAGGTGTGGAGCCGTAGCGAAAGCGAGTCTTAAATGGGCGATTTAAGTTACTTGACGTAGACCCGAAACCGGGCGACCTATCCATGAGCAGGTTGAAGCGAAAGTAAAATTTCGTGGAGGACCGAACCCACGAGCGTTGAAAAGCTCGGGGATGACTTGTGGATAGCGGTGAAATTCCAATCGAGCCCGGAGATAGCTGGTTCTCCCCGAAATAGCTTTAGGGCTAGCCTTGAGCTTAGAGAAACGGAGGTAGAGCACTGAATGTCCTAGGGGGTATTGCACTTACCGAAGACTATCAAACTCCGAATGCCGTCTTCTTTTGCTCAGGAGTCAGACTGTGGGTGATAAGATTCATAGTCAAGAGGGCAACAGCCCAGATCGTCAGCTAAGGTCCCTAAATGTACGTTAAGTGGTAAAGGATGTGGGATTGCACAGACAACCAGGATGTTGGCTTAGAAGCAGCCACTCATTTAAAGAGTGCGTAATAGCTCACTGGTCGAGTGATCCTGCGCCGAAAATTTCCGGGGCTAAAACGTACTACCGAAGCTACGGCATCATTTATGATGGGTAGGGGAGCTTCGTATGCAGGCTGAAGCATGACCGTAAGGACATGTGGACAGTATACGAGTGAGAATGTTGGCATGAGTAGCGAGACGTGGGTGAGAATCCCACGGGCCGTAAACCCAAGGTTTCCAGGGGAAGGTTCGTCCGCCCTGGGTTAGTCGGGACCTAAGCCGAGGCCGAAAGGCGTAGGTGATGGACAACAGGTTGATATTCCTGTACCACCAATAACCGTTTGAGGAATGGGATGACACAGTAGGATAAGCTAACCACACTGTTGGTTATGTGTGGCTAAGTACTGAGGCAGTCAAGATAGGCAAATCCGTCTTGATAATGCTAGGGTACGATGGGGAGCCCTTTCGGGCGAAGTAGCTGATTTCACACTGTCGAGAAAAGTCTCTACCGAGGTTAAAGGTGCCCGTACCGTAAACCGACACAGGTGGGTGAGGAGAGTATCCTAAGGCCAGCGAGAGAACTATTGTTAAGGAACTCGGCAAAATGACCCCGTAACTTAGGGATAAGGGGTGCCATCCATTGGATGGCCGCAGAGAATAGGCCCAAGCGACTGTTTACCAAAAACACAGGTTTCTGCTAAGTCGCAAGACGATGTATAGGAGCTGACGCCTGCCCGGTGCTGGAAGGTTAAGGGGATCTGTTAGGAGTAATCCGAAGCAGTGAACTTAAGCCCCAGTAAACGGCGGCCGTAACTATAACGGTCCTAAGGTAGCGAAATTCCTTGTCGGGTAAGTTCCGACCCGCACGAAAGGCGTAACGATTTGGGCACTGTCTCAACAATAGACTCGGTGAAATTGTAATCCCGGTGAAGATGCCGGGTACCTGCGACAGGACGGAAAGACCCCATGGAGCTTTACTGTAGCTTGACGTTGGGTCTTGGTACTACATGTACAGGATAGGTGGGAGACTATGAAGCATGGACGCCAGTCTGTGTGGAGTCACCCTTGGGATACCACCCTTGTAGTACTGGGATCCTAACCAGAGGCCTTGAATCAGGTCTTGGGACACCGTCAGGTGGGCAGTTTGACTGGGGCGGTCGCCTCCCAAAAAGTAACGGAGGCGCTCAAAGGTTTCCTCAGCACGGTCGGAAATCGTGCGAAGAGTGTAAAGGCAAAAGGAAGCTTGATTGCAAGACATACAGGTCGAGCAAGGACGAAAGTCGGACTTAGTGATCCGGTGGTTCCGCATGGAAGGGCCATCGCTCAACGGATAAAAGCTACCCTGGGGATAACAGGCTTATCTCCCCCAAGAGTCCACATCGACGGGGAGGTTTGGCACCTCGATGTCGGCTCATCACATCCTGGGGCTGTAGTAGGTCCCAAGGGTTGGGCTGTTCGCCCATTAAAGTGGTACGCGAGCTGGGTTCAGAACGTCGTGAGACAGTTCGGTCCCTATCCGTCGCAGGCGTAGGAAATTTGAGGAGACCTGTCCTTAGTACGAGAGGACCGGGATGGACGTACCTCTGGTGTACCAGTTGTTCTGCCAAGGGCATGGCTGGGTAGCTATGTACGGAATGGATAAGCGCTGAAAGCATCTAAGCGCGAAGCCAACTTCAAGATAAGATTTCCCACCGTAAGGGTAAGACCCCAGGAAGACTACCTGGTTGATAGGTCGAAGGTGTAAGTGCAGTAATGTATTTAGCTTATCGATACTAATAGGTCGAGGACTTGACCAAAATCATTAACTAAATGATATACAGTTTTCAGAGTATTAATTAAAAAACTTTGAAAAAAATGTTGACAAAATATCATAAAAATGATATTATAATACTTGTCCTAGAGAGGACAACAACATATTATGTGGTTATTATAGCAAAGAGGATACACCTGTTCCCATACCGAACACAGAAGTTAAGCTCTTTAGCGCTGATGGTACTTGGAGGGCGACCTCCTGGGAGAGTAAGACGTAGCCACGTGGTATGCCGAAGTGGCGGAACTGGCAGACGCACAGGACTTAAAATCCTGCGGGACTTACCTCTCGTACCGGTTCGATTCCGGTCTTCGGCACCAAAATATTGTGGGCCATTAGCTCAGTTGGTTAGAGCGCCCGGCTCATAACCGGTAGGTCTGGGGTTCGAGTCCCTGATGGCCCACCACAATATTTAAATAAGAACTTTGAAAATTAAACAGTAGGTTAATTTATATAACTGATTCTTAAAAGAATCGAAAACAAACCAAGCCAGATATTCAGATAATGATAGTCTGAGCAGGTAACAACTTTTATTTGAGAGTTTGATCCTGGCTCAGGATGAACGCTGGCGGCGTGCCTAACACATGCAAGTCGAGCGATTTACTTCGGTAAAGAGCGGCGGACGGGTGAGTAACGCGTGGGTAACCTGCCCTGTACACACGGATAACATACCGAAAGGTATGCTAATACGAGATAATATGAGAAAGTCGCATGGCTTTCTTATCAAAGCTCTGGCGGTACAGGATGGACCCGCGTCTGATTAGCTAGTTGGTAAGGTAACGGCTTACCAAGGCGACGATCAGTAGCCGACCTGAGAGGGTGATCGGCCACATTGGAACTGAGACACGGTCCAAACTCCTACGGGAGGCAGCAGTGGGGAATATTGCACAATGGGCGAAAGCCTGATGCAGCAACGCCGCGTGAGCGATGAAGGCCTTCGGGTCGTAAAGCTCTGTCCTCAAGGAAGATAATGACGGTACTTGAGGAGGAAGCCCCGGCTAACTACGTGCCAGCAGCCGCGGTAATACGTAGGGGGCTAGCGTTATCCGGAATTACTGGGCGTAAAGGGTGCGTAGGCGGTCTTTCAAGTCAGGAGTGAAAGGCTACGGCTCAACCGTAGTAAGCTCTTGAAACTGTAAGACTTGAGTGCAGGAGAGGAGAGTAGAATTCCTAGTGTAGCGGTGAAATGCGTAGATATTAGGAGGAATACCAGTTGCGAAGGCGGCTCTCTGGACTGTAACTGACGCTGAGGCACGAAAGCGTGGGGAGCAAACAGGATTAGATACCCTGGTAGTCCACGCCGTAAACGATGAGTACTAGCTGTCGGAGGTTACCCCCTTCGGTGGCGCAGCTAACGCATTAAGTACTCCGCCTGGGAAGTACGCTCGCAAGAGTGAAACTCAAAGGAATTGACGGGGACCCGCACAAGTAGCGGAGCATGTGGTTTAATTCGAAGCAACGCGAAGAACCTTACCTAAGCTTGACATCCTTTTGACCGATGCCTAATCGCATCTTTCCTTTCGGGGACAGAAGTGACAGGTGGTGCATGGTTGTCGTCAGCTCGTGTCGTGAGATGTTGGGTTAAGTCCCGCAACGAGCGCAACCCTTGCCTTTAGTTGCCAGCATTAAGTTGGGCACTCTAGAGGGACTGCCAGGGATAACCTGGAGGAAGGTGGGGATGACGTCAAATCATCATGCCCCTTATGCTTAGGGCTACACACGTGCTACAATGGGTGGTACAGAGGGCAGCCAAACCGTGAGGTGGAGCTAATCCCTTAAAGCCATTCTCAGTTCGGATTGTAGGCTGAAACTCGCCTACATGAAGCTGGAGTTACTAGTAATCGCAGATCAGAATGCTGCGGTGAATGCGTTCCCGGGTCTTGTACACACCGCCCGTCACACCACGGAAGTTGGGGGCGCCCGAAGCCGGATAGCTAACCTTTTGGAAGCGTCCGTCGAAGGTGAAATCAATAACTGGGGTGAAGTCGTAACAAGGTAGCCGTATCGGAAGGTGCGGCTGGATCACCTCCTTTCTAAGGAGAATTACCTACTGTTTAATTTTGAGAGTTTTTATAAAAAATCTCTTGACAAAATTCGACAAATATAATAAAATAATTCATGTTGAAAAAATAATATGGGGGTGTAGCTCAGCTGGGAGAGCACTTGCCTTGCACGCAAGGGGTCAGGAGTTCGATCCTCCTCATCTCCACCATTAGTACTTTGAAAACTGTATAACATTTAGTGATATGACATCATTTTTTATAAATAGACAAGAAAAGTCTTTAAAATAACTTTAATAACTGGTCAAGTTATTAAGGGTGCAGGGCGGATGCCTTGGCACTAGGAGCCGATGAAGGACGTGATAAGCTGCGATAAGCTTCGGGGAGTTGCACGTAAACTTTGATCCGAAGATTTCCGAATGAGGAAACTCACTTAGAGTAATGTCTAAGTATCGTTAAGTGAATACATAGCTTAGCGAGGGGAACCCGGGGAACTGAAACATCTAAGTACCTGGAGGAAGAGAAAGAAAAATCGATTCCGTAAGTAGCGGCGAGCGAACGCGGAACAGGCCAAACCAACAAAGTTTTCTTTGTTGGGGTTGCGGACATATCATCAACGAAGAGGCTATTGTAGACGAAGAGAGTTGGAAAGCTCCGCTATAAAGTGTAACAGCCACGTAGTCAAAACGAGAAGACTTCAGATATGATCCAGAGTACCACGGGACACGTGAAACCCTGTGGGAAGCAGGAGGGACCATCCTCCAAGCCTAAATACTACCTAGTGACCGATAGCGCATAGTACCGTGAGGGAAAGGTGAAAAGAACCCCGGGAGGGGAGTGAAATAGAACCTGAAACCCTGTACTTACAAGCTGTGGGAGCACATTTCTTGTGTGACCGCGTACTTTTTGTAGAACGGGCCAACGAGTTACGTTAAGTAGCAAGGTTAAGCACTTAAGGTGTGGAGCCGTAGCGAAAGCGAGTCTTAAATGGGCGATTTAAGTTACTTGACGTAGACCCGAAACCGGGCGACCTATCCATGAGCAGGTTGAAGCGAAAGTAAAATTTCGTGGAGGACCGAACCCACGAGCGTTGAAAAGCTCGGGGATGACTTGTGGATAGCGGTGAAATTCCAATCGAGCCCGGAGATAGCTGGTTCTCCCCGAAATAGCTTTAGGGCTAGCCTTGAGCTTAGAGAAACGGAGGTAGAGCACTGAATGTCCTAGGGGGTATTGCACTTACCGAAGACTATCAAACTCCGAATGCCGTCTTCTTTTGCTCAGGAGTCAGACTGTGGGTGATAAGATTCATAGTCAAGAGGGCAACAGCCCAGATCGTCAGCTAAGGTCCCTAAATGTACGTTAAGTGGTAAAGGATGTGGGATTGCACAGACAACCAGGATGTTGGCTTAGAAGCAGCCACTCATTTAAAGAGTGCGTAATAGCTCACTGGTCGAGTGATCCTGCGCCGAAAATTTCCGGGGCTAAAACGTACTACCGAAGCTACGGCATCATTTATGATGGGTAGGGGAGCTTCGTATGCAGGCTGAAGCATGACCGTAAGGACATGTGGACAGTATACGAGTGAGAATGTTGGCATGAGTAGCGAGACGTGGGTGAGAATCCCACGGGCCGTAAACCCAAGGTTTCCAGGGGAAGGTTCGTCCGCCCTGGGTTAGTCGGGACCTAAGCCGAGGCCGAAAGGCGTAGGTGATGGACAACAGGTTGATATTCCTGTACCACCAATAACCGTTTGAGGAATGGGATGACACAGTAGGATAAGCTAACCACACTGTTGGTTATGTGTGGCTAAGTACTGAGGCAGTCAAGATAGGCAAATCCGTCTTGATAATGCTAGGGTACGATGGGGAGCCCTTTTGGGCGAAGTAGCTGATTTCACACTGTCGAGAAAAGTCTCTACCGAGGTTAAAGGTGCCCGTACCGTAAACCGACACAGGTGGGTGAGGAGAGTATCCTAAGGCCAGCGAGAGAACTATTGTTAAGGAACTCGGCAAAATGACCCCGTAACTTAGGGATAAGGGGTGCCATCCATTGGATGGCCGCAGAGAATAGGCCCAAGCGACTGTTTACCAAAAACACAGGTTTCTGCTAAGTCGCAAGACGATGTATAGGAGCTGACGCCTGCCCGGTGCTGGAAGGTTAAGGGGATCTGTTAGGAGCAATCCGAAGCAGTGAACTTAAGCCCCAGTAAACGGCGGCCGTAACTATAACGGTCCTAAGGTAGCGAAATTCCTTGTCGGGTAAGTTCCGACCCGCACGAAAGGCGTAACGATTTGGGCACTGTCTCAACAATAGACTCGGTGAAATTGTAATCCCGGTGAAGATGCCGGGTACCTGCGACAGGACGGAAAGACCCCATGGAGCTTTACTGTAGCTTGACGTTGGGTCTTGGTACTACATGTACAGGATAGGTGGGAGACTATGAAGCATGGACGCCAGTCTGTGTGGAGTCATCCTTGGGATACCACCCTTGTAGTACTGGGATCCTAACCAGAGGCCTTGAATCAGGTCTTGGGACACCGTCAGGTGGGCAGTTTGACTGGGGCGGTCGCCTCCCAAAAAGTAACGGAGGCGCTCAAAGGTTTCCTCAGCACGGTCGGAAATCGTGCGAAGAGTGTAAAGGCAAAAGGAAGCTTGATTGCAAGACATACAGGTCGAGCAAGGACGAAAGTCGGACTTAGTGATCCGGTGGTTCCGCATGGAAGGGCCATCGCTCAACGGATAAAAGCTACCCTGGGGATAACAGGCTTATCTCCCCCAAGAGTCCACATCGACGGGGAGGTTTGGCACCTCGATGTCGGCTCATCACATCCTGGGGCTGTAGTAGGTCCCAAGGGTTGGGCTGTTCGCCCATTAAAGTGGTACGCGAGCTGGGTTCAGAACGTCGTGAGACAGTTCGGTCCCTATCCGTCGCAGGCGTAGGAAATTTGAGGAGACCTGTCCTTAGTACGAGAGGACCGGGATGGACGTACCTCTGGTGTACCAGTTGTTCTGCCAAGGGCATGGCTGGGTAGCTATGTACGGAATGGATAAGCGCTGAAAGCATCTAAGCGCGAAGCCAACTTCAAGATAAGATTTCCCACCGTAAGGGTAAGACCCCAGGAAGACTACCTGGTTGATAGGTCGAAGGTGTAAGTGCAGTAATGTATTTAGCTTATCGATACTAATAGGTCGAGGACTTGACCAAAATCATTAACTAAATGATATACAGTTTTCAGAGTATTAATTAAAAAACTTTGAAAAAAATGTTGACAAAATATCATAAAAATGATATTATAATACTTGTCCTAGAGAGGACAACAACATATTATGTGGTTATTATAGCAAAGAGGATACACCTGTTCCCATACCGAACACAGAAGTTAAGCTCTTTAGCGCTGATGGTACTTGGAGGGCGACCTCCTGGGAGAGTAAGACGTAGCCACGTGGTATGCCGAAGTGGCGGAACTGGCAGACGCACAGGACTTAAAATCCTGCGGGACTTACCTCTCGTACCGGTTCGATTCCGGTCTTCGGCACCAACTTTAATATCGCGGGGTGGAGCAGTTGGCAGCTCGTCGGGCTCATAACCCGAAGGTCGCAGGTTCGAGTCCTGCCTCCGCAACCAAATAAATATGGCCCATTGGTCAAGCGGTCAAGACACCGCCCTTTCACGGCGGTAACAGGGGTTCGATTCCCCTATGGGTCACCAACTTAATATGCGGGTGTAGCTCAATGGTAGAGTTCCGGCCTTCCAAGCCGGCTGTGAGGGTTCGATCCCCTTCACCCGCTCCAAAAACTTATGGGACTATAGCTCAGCTGGGAGAGCACCTGCCTTACAAGCAGGGGGTCACAGGTTCGAGCCCTGTTAGTCCCACCATTCGCGGCCTGGTAGTTCAGCTGGTTAGAATGCCAGCCTGTCACGCTGGAGGTCGAGGGTTCGAGTCCCTTCCAGGTCGCCAAGTTAAATTTAATAAATACTTTTTATGTGGGAATATGGCTCAGTTGGTAGAGCAAATGACTGTTAATCATTGGGTCACAGGTTCGAGTCCTGTTATTCCCGCCAATACGCTGGTGTGGCTCAACGGTAGAGCAGCTGACTTGTAATCAGCAGGTTGTAGGTTCGATTCCTATCACCAGCTCCATAAATACGGAGGATTTCCCGAGCGGCCAAAGGGGGCAGACTGTAAATCTGTTAGCATTGCTTTCGGTGGTTCGAATCCACCATCCTCCACCATAAAAAGTATGCGGATGTGGCGGAATTGGCAGACGCACCAGACTTAGGATCTGGCGCCTACGGCGTGGGGGTTCGACTCCCTTCATCCGCACCACTTTTAATAAACTATAATGTGGGTGCATAGCTCAGCTGGATAGAGCAACGCCCTTCTAAGGCGTGTGTCCGGGGTTCGAATCCCTGTGCGCTCACCACATTCATAGGGGATTCGCCAAGTCGGTAAGGCATAGCACTTTGACTGCTACATGCGTAGGTTCGAGTCCTGCATCCCCTGCCAAATTAAATATGACCCATTAGCTCAGTCGGTAGAGCACCTGACTTTTAATCAGGGTGTCCCGCGTTCGAGTCGCGGATGGGTCACCAATACGGAGAGGTGTCCGAGTGGTTTAAGGAGCTGGTCTTGAAAACCAGTGATGCTTAACGGCACCGTGGGTTCGAATCCCACCCTCTCCGCCAAATGCCCAGATAGCTCAGTCGGTAGAGCAGGGGACTGAAAATCCCCGTGTCGGTGGTTCGATTCCGCCTCTGGGCACCATTAATTCGTGGCGGTATAGCTTAGTTGGCTAGAGCGTTCGGTTCATACCCGAAAGGTCACAGGTTCGACTCCTGTTACCGCTACCACTTAATTAATGTGGGCCATTAGCTCAGTTGGTTAGAGCGCCCGGCTCATAACCGGTAGGTCTGGGGTTCGAGTCCCTGATGGCCCACCACATTAATTACTCAGTAATACCGAGGTGTAGCGCAGTTTGGTAGCGCACATGGTTTGGGACCATGGGGCCGGGGGTTCGAGTCCCTTCACCTCGACCAATATAGATATGGTGGGTATAGCTCAGCTGGTTAGAGCGCCAGATTGTGGCTCTGGAGGCCGTGAGTTCGAATCTCATTATCCACCCCATTTAATAAGGCGACATAGCCAAGTGGTAAGGCAGTGGACTGCAACTCCTTGATCCCCAGTTCGAATCTGGGTGTCGCCTCCACTCAAAAAAATTGAATGCCGAAGTGGCGGAACTGGCAGACGCACAGGACTTAAAATCCTGCGGGACTTACCTCTCGTACCGGTTCGATTCCGGTCTTCGGCACCAACTTTAATATCGCGGGGTGGAGCAGTTGGCAGCTCGTCGGGCTCATAACCCGAAGGTCGCAGGTTCGAGTCCTGCCTCCGCAACCAAATAAATATGGCCCATTGGTCAAGCGGTCAAGACACCGCCCTTTCACGGCGGTAACAGGGGTTCGATTCCCCTATGGGTCACCAACTTAATATGCGGGTGTAGCTCAATGGTAGAGTTCCGGCCTTCCAAGCCGGCTGTGAGGGTTCGATCCCCTTCACCCGCTCCAAAAACTTATGGGACTATAGCTCAGCTGGGAGAGCACCTGCCTTACAAGCAGGGGGTCACAGGTTCGAGCCCTGTTAGTCCCACCATTCGCGGCCTGGTAGTTCAGCTGGTTAGAATGCCAGCCTGTCACGCTGGAGGTCGAGGGTTCGAGTCCCTTCCAGGTCGCCAAGTTAAATTTAATAAATACTTTTTATGTGGGAATATGGCTCAGTTGGTAGAGCAAATGACTGTTAATCATTGGGTCACAGGTTCGAGTCCTGTTATTCCCGCCAATACGCTGGTGTGGCTCAACGGTAGAGCAGCTGACTTGTAATCAGCAGGTTGTAGGTTCGATTCCTATCACCAGCTCCATAAATACGGAGGATTTCCCGAGCGGCCAAAGGGGGCAGACTGTAAATCTGTTAGCATTGCTTTCGGTGGTTCGAATCCACCATCCTCCACCATAAAAAGTATGCGGATGTGGCGGAATTGGCAGACGCACCAGACTTAGGATCTGGCGCCTACGGCGTGGGGGTTCGACTCCCTTCATCCGCACCACTTTTAATAAACTAAACTATGCGGGAATAGTTCAGTGGTAGAGCGCAACCTTGCCAAGGTTGAAGTCGCGAGTTCGAATCTCGTTTCCCGCTCCAAATAAATAATGTGGGTGCATAGCTCAGCTGGATAGAGCAACGCCCTTCTAAGGCGTGTGTCCGGGGTTCGAATCCCTGTGCGCTCACCACATTCATAGGGGATTCGCCAAGTCGGTAAGGCATAGCACTTTGACTGCTACATGCGTAGGTTCGAGTCCTGCATCCCCTGCCAAATTAAATATGACCCATTAGCTCAGTCGGTAGAGCACCTGACTTTTAATCAGGGTGTCCCGCGTTCGAGTCGCGGATGGGTCACCAATACGGAGAGGTGTCCGAGTGGTTTAAGGAGCTGGTCTTGAAAACCAGTGATGCTTAACGGCACCGTGGGTTCGAATCCCACCCTCTCCGCCAAATGCCCAGATAGCTCAGTCGGTAGAGCAGGGGACTGAAAATCCCCGTGTCGGTGGTTCGATTCCGCCTCTGGGCACCATTAATTCGTGGCGGTATAGCTTAGTTGGCTAGAGCGTTCGGTTCATACCCGAAAGGTCACAGGTTCGACTCCTGTTACCGCTACCACTTAATTAATGTGGGCCATTAGCTCAGTTGGTTAGAGCGCCCGGCTCATAACCGGTAGGTCTGGGGTTCGAGTCCCTGATGGCCCACCACATTAATTACTCAGTAATACCGAGGTGTAGCGCAGTTTGGTAGCGCACATGGTTTGGGACCATGGGGCCGGGGGTTCGAGTCCCTTCACCTCGACCAATATAGATATGGTGGGTATAGCTCAGTTGGTTAGAGCGCCAGATTGTGGCTCTGGAGGCCGTGAGTTCGAATCTCATTATCCACCCCATTTAAAATGACCCATTAGCTCAGTCGGTAGAGCACCTGACTTTTAATCAGGGTGTCCCGCGTTCGAGTCGCGGATGGGTCACCATTTATATTACGGCGACATAGCCAAGTGGTAAGGCAGTGGACTGCAACTCCTTGATCCCCAGTTCGAATCTGGGTGTCGCCTCCAAAATTGCGCCTATAGCTCAACTGGATAGAGTGTCTGACTACGAATCAGAAGGTTAGGGGTTCGAGTCCCTTTGGGCGCACCATATCCGGGATTATAGCTCAGCTGGGAGAGCACCTGCCTTACAAGCAGGGGGTCACAGGTTCGAGCCCTGTTAATCCCACCAGTGTAACCTCTAGTGAAAATCACTAGAGGTTTTTATATGCAAAAAATAAAACTAAGAATATATATTATCTTGATAAAGGAATTAAATTTACATATAATGGTATATAGATTTTAGAATATGTCAAAATTCTTAATAAAATATAATTTAGGGAGGATGACTATGTCTAAAATAAAAAACATTAATAAAAATAAAGAAAAGCAAAAACTAATAAAGGAGATAAAAAGAGCTCAGTTGGATGTTGAAACAGCAGAACATTTTTTTCAACTAGTTACGGATCCAGAGTTAGTGGATGTTGCTATATATGAATTAGAGGCAAAAAAATCAAGATATAGATATTTAATAAAGATTGCTAAGGAAAGAGGAATAAAGAAGACATTACAAGAGTCTTTAGTAGAATCAATAGCAAAATAATTCTAAGGAGATGATTAAATCATGTACGTAGTTTTTGGGGATGAAATAGTAGATAGCGAAGAATTAAAAGAGACTATACAAGAAAATAGTGACTTTATAGTAGAAAAAGATTTAACTAAAGGAACAAAAAGAGAAGATACATTAGCTTACCAAATAAGTATAGATATAGACAATTTAAATGAAATAATAAAAGAAGACTATGATTTAGAAGAAATAGATAGTGAAGATTTATTTGATGAATATATAACATTAGCAGATGAATTAGCTATGGAACTAGAAGAAATAATGCCAGAAGATGCTGTTATGAATGCTAGGGCTTATAAATGGGATAATACAGATGATGCCATAAAAGTAGTTATAGCGATAGGACATGCAGAACTAGGTGAATTAAAAGTATCTGATGTTGCGAGAAGATTATTATCACAAGTTGATTAATAAAAGAGGAAGGGTATTAATATTACTTAATATCCTTTCTTTTTTATAATAAGTAATTTAATTATACTTAATAAACTTATATTAAGTATAATATAGAAGATAAAAGATTTTTGTGAATAGGTTAATTATAAGCAGATGATTATATGCCTTTGGATATAATTTTCATTCATCTTAATAATAATATTTAAATATATATAGTTTATCAAATTTATAAGCATATAGTTGTATTAATTTAAATAAAATTGCATAGCTAATTTTTTTTAAGTTAATAATAAAATAATGAATAAATATACTCTATCTTACACATAATATAATTGTTGAAAAGCACATTATAAATAAAAAATAATTTTTTTTAAAAAAGTATTGACGATTTAAAAATAAGATGATATAGTATTACTTGTCCTTAAGAAAAGGGCAAAATGAAAATGAACTTTGAAAATTAAACAGTAGGTTAATTTATATAACTGATTCTTAAAAGAATCGAAAACAAACCAAGCCAGATATTCAGATAATGATAGTCTGAGCAGGTAACAACTTTTATTTGAGAGTTTGATCCTGGCTCAGGATGAACGCTGGCGGCGTGCCTAACACATGCAAGTCGAGCGATTTACTTCGGTAAAGAGCGGCGGACGGGTGAGTAACGCGTGGGTAACCTGCCCTGTACACACGGATAACATACCGAAAGGTATGCTAATACGAGATAATATGAGAAAGTCGCATGGCTTTCTTATCAAAGCTCTGGCGGTACAGGATGGACCCGCGTCTGATTAGCTAGTTGGTAAGGTAACGGCTTACCAAGGCGACGATCAGTAGCCGACCTGAGAGGGTGATCGGCCACATTGGAACTGAGACACGGTCCAAACTCCTACGGGAGGCAGCAGTGGGGAATATTGCACAATGGGCGAAAGCCTGATGCAGCAACGCCGCGTGAGCGATGAAGGCCTTCGGGTCGTAAAGCTCTGTCCTCAAGGAAGATAATGACGGTACTTGAGGAGGAAGCCCCGGCTAACTACGTGCCAGCAGCCGCGGTAATACGTAGGGGGCTAGCGTTATCCGGAATTACTGGGCGTAAAGGGTGCGTAGGCGGTCTTTCAAGTCAGGAGTGAAAGGCTACGGCTCAACCGTAGTAAGCTCTTGAAACTGTAAGACTTGAGTGCAGGAGAGGAGAGTAGAATTCCTAGTGTAGCGGTGAAATGCGTAGATATTAGGAGGAATACCAGTTGCGAAGGCGGCTCTCTGGACTGTAACTGACGCTGAGGCACGAAAGCGTGGGGAGCAAACAGGATTAGATACCCTGGTAGTCCACGCCGTAAACGATGAGTACTAGCTGTCGGAGGTTACCCCCTTCGGTGGCGCAGCTAACGCATTAAGTACTCCGCCTGGGAAGTACGCTCGCAAGAGTGAAACTCAAAGGAATTGACGGGGACCCGCACAAGTAGCGGAGCATGTGGTTTAATTCGAAGCAACGCGAAGAACCTTACCTAAGCTTGACATCCTTTTGACCGATGCCTAATCGCATCTTTCCTTTCGGGGACAGAAGTGACAGGTGGTGCATGGTTGTCGTCAGCTCGTGTCGTGAGATGTTGGGTTAAGTCCCGCAACGAGCGCAACCCTTGCCTTTAGTTGCCAGCATTAAGTTGGGCACTCTAGAGGGACTGCCAGGGATAACCTGGAGGAAGGTGGGGATGACGTCAAATCATCATGCCCCTTATGCTTAGGGCTACACACGTGCTACAATGGGTGGTACAGAGGGCAGCCAAACCGTGAGGTGGAGCTAATCCCTTAAAGCCATTCTCAGTTCGGATTGTAGGCTGAAACTCGCCTACATGAAGCTGGAGTTACTAGTAATCGCAGATCAGAATGCTGCGGTGAATGCGTTCCCGGGTCTTGTACACACCGCCCGTCACACCACGGAAGTTGGGGGCGCCCGAAGCCGGATAGCTAACCTTTTGGAAGCGTCCGTCGAAGGTGAAATCAATAACTGGGGTGAAGTCGTAACAAGGTAGCCGTATCGGAAGGTGCGGCTGGATCACCTCCTTTCTAAGGAGAATTACCTACTGTTTAATTTTGAGAGTTCATTAGAACCTCAAAATTAGTACTTTAAGCAACAGAATAAATTGAGTGAATACGAAATTTGTTTGTTGGCGACGTACTTTAGTACTTTGAAAACTGTATAACATTTAGTGATATGACATCATTTTTTATAAATAGACAAGAAAAGTCTTTAAAATAACTTTAAGCAATGGAATAAACTGAGTGAATACGAAGTTTGTTCATTCGCGATAACTTTTTAATAACTGGTCAAGTTATTAAGGGTGCAGGGCGGATGCCTTGGCACTAGGAGCCGATGAAGGACGTGATAAGCTGCGATAAGCTTCGGGGAGTTGCACGTAAACTTTGATCCGAAGATTTCCGAATGAGGAAACTCACTTAGAGTAATGTCTAAGTATCGTTAAGTGAATACATAGCTTAGCGAGGGGAACCCGGGGAACTGAAACATCTAAGTACCTGGAGGAAGAGAAAGAAAAATCGATTCCGTAAGTAGCGGCGAGCGAACGCGGAACAGGCCAAACCAACAAAGTTTTCTTTGTTGGGGTTGCGGACATATCATCAACGAAGAGGCTATTGTAGACGAAGAGAGTTGGAAAGCTCCGCTATAAAGTGTAACAGCCACGTAGTCAAAACGAGAAGACTTCAGATATGATCCAGAGTACCACGGGACACGTGAAACCCTGTGGGAAGCAGGAGGGACCATCCTCCAAGCCTAAATACTACCTAGTGACCGATAGCGCATAGTACCGTGAGGGAAAGGTGAAAAGAACCCCGGGAGGGGAGTGAAATAGAACCTGAAACCCTGTACTTACAAGCTGTGGGAGCACATTTCTTGTGTGACCGCGTACTTTTTGTAGAACGGGCCAACGAGTTACGTTAAGTAGCAAGGTTAAGCACTTAAGGTGTGGAGCCGTAGCGAAAGCGAGTCTTAAATGGGCGATTTAAGTTACTTGACGTAGACCCGAAACCGGGCGACCTATCCATGAGCAGGTTGAAGCGAAAGTAAAATTTCGTGGAGGACCGAACCCACGAGCGTTGAAAAGCTCGGGGATGACTTGTGGATAGCGGTGAAATTCCAATCGAGCCCGGAGATAGCTGGTTCTCCCCGAAATAGCTTTAGGGCTAGCCTTGAGCTTAGAGAAACGGAGGTAGAGCACTGAATGTCCTAGGGGGTATTGCACTTACCGAAGACTATCAAACTCCGAATGCCGTCTTCTTTTGCTCAGGAGTCAGACTGTGGGTGATAAGATTCATAGTCAAGAGGGCAACAGCCCAGATCGTCAGCTAAGGTCCCTAAATGTACGTTAAGTGGTAAAGGATGTGGGATTGCACAGACAACCAGGATGTTGGCTTAGAAGCAGCCACTCATTTAAAGAGTGCGTAATAGCTCACTGGTCGAGTGATCCTGCGCCGAAAATTTCCGGGGCTAAAACGTACTACCGAAGCTACGGCATCATTTATGATGGGTAGGGGAGCTTCGTATGCAGGCTGAAGCATGACCGTAAGGACATGTGGACAGTATACGAGTGAGAATGTTGGCATGAGTAGCGAGACGTGGGTGAGAATCCCACGGGCCGTAAACCCAAGGTTTCCAGGGGAAGGTTCGTCCGCCCTGGGTTAGTCGGGACCTAAGCCGAGGCCGAAAGGCGTAGGTGATGGACAACAGGTTGATATTCCTGTACCACCAATAACCGTTTGAGGAATGGGATGACACAGTAGGATAAGCTAACCACACTGTTGGTTATGTGTGGCTAAGTACTGAGGCAGTCAAGATAGGCAAATCCGTCTTGATAATGCTAGGGTACGATGGGGAGCTCTTTAGAGCGAAGTAGCTGATTTCACACTGTCGAGAAAAGTCTCTACCGAGGTTAAAGGTGCCCGTACCGTAAACCGACACAGGTGGGTGAGGAGAGTATCCTAAGGCCAGCGAGAGAACTATTGTTAAGGAACTCGGCAAAATGACCCCGTAACTTAGGGATAAGGGGTGCCATCCTTTGGATGGCCGCAGAGAATAGGCCCAAGCGACTGTTTACCAAAAACACAGGTTTCTGCTAAGTCGCAAGACGATGTATAGGAGCTGACGCCTGCCCGGTGCTGGAAGGTTAAGGGGATCTGTTAGGAGTAATCCGAAGCAGTGAACTTAAGCCCCAGTAAACGGCGGCCGTAACTATAACGGTCCTAAGGTAGCGAAATTCCTTGTCGGGTAAGTTCCGACCCGCACGAAAGGCGTAACGATTTGGGCACTGTCTCAACAATAGACTCGGTGAAATTGTAATCCCGGTGAAGATGCCGGGTACCTGCGACAGGACGGAAAGACCCCATGGAGCTTTACTGTAGCTTGACGTTGGGTCTTGGTACTACATGTACAGGATAGGTGGGAGACTATGAAGCATGGACGCCAGTCTGTGTGGAGTCATCCTTGGGATACCACCCTTGTAGTACTGGGATCCTAACCAGAGGCCTTGAATCAGGTCTTGGGACACCGTCAGGTGGGCAGTTTGACTGGGGCGGTCGCCTCCCAAAAAGTAACGGAGGCGCTCAAAGGTTTCCTCAGCACGGTCGGAAATCGTGCGAAGAGTGTAAAGGCAAAAGGAAGCTTGATTGCAAGACATACAGGTCGAGCAAGGACGAAAGTCGGACTTAGTGATCCGGTGGTTCCGCATGGAAGGGCCATCGCTCAACGGATAAAAGCTACCCTGGGGATAACAGGCTTATCTCCCCCAAGAGTCCACATCGACGGGGAGGTTTGGCACCTCGATGTCGGCTCATCACATCCTGGGGCTGTAGTAGGTCCCAAGGGTTGGGCTGTTCGCCCATTAAAGTGGTACGCGAGCTGGGTTCAGAACGTCGTGAGACAGTTCGGTCCCTATCCGTCGCAGGCGTAGGAAATTTGAGGAGACCTGTCCTTAGTACGAGAGGACCGGGATGGACGTACCTCTGGTGTACCAGTTGTTCTGCCAAGGGCATGGCTGGGTAGCTATGTACGGAATGGATAAGCGCTGAAAGCATCTAAGCGCGAAGCCAACTTCAAGATAAGATTTCCCACCGTAAGGGTAAGACCCCAGGAAGACTACCTGGTTGATAGGTCGAAGGTGTAAGTGCAGTAATGTATTTAGCTTATCGATACTAATAGGTCGAGGACTTGACCAAAATCATTAACTAAATGATATACAGTTTTCAGAGTATTAACTCTAAAAGATAAAGATTATGTGGTTATTATAGCAAAGAGGATACACCTGTTCCCATACCGAACACAGAAGTTAAGCTCTTTAGCGCTGATGGTACTTGGGGGGCGACCCCCTGGGAGAGTAAGACGTAGCCACGTAATCTTTTTTTTATGTGAAAAAATAGTAATATTTATATTTTAAAGCATATAATAAAAAATAAGTCTTTATAAAAATCAATACTAAGCTATACAATATTTCCAAAATCATTTATTTAATGCAAATGCGATAAATTTGCTATATTAAATGATATCTAAACAAACGATTAGTTCAAAATATGCATCAATTCCAATAAATTTCTATATTAAAAATAAAAAAATTTAAATACTTAATAATATAATCTAAACCGCCTTAACTAAAGTTAGGTATTTTTTGTTATATAAGATAAAAGTTATTTATTTAAATGTATTTATATTATTTATTAAGGACTTCAAGTAAACGTATTTAAACATTAAATAACATAGTTTATAATCTTTAATATTAAAAGAAAAAGGGAGGGGATTAGGATTATGTTTAAAAAATTTAATAAAATCTTAGTTGCTAACAGGGGAGAAATAGCTATAAGGATATTTAGAGCCTGCTCTGAATTGGGAATAAAGAGCGTGGGGATATATAGTAAAGAAGATAAATATAGTTTGTTTAGAACAAAAGCAGATGAATCTTATTTAATAGGAGAAGATAAAGGTCCAATAGACGCATACCTAGATATAGATAGTATTATAGAATTAGCTAAGAAGAAAAATGTAGATGCAATTCATCCAGGATATGGTTTCTTATCTGAAAATCCAGAGTTCGTAAAGAAGTGTGAGAAAAATGGAATAACATTCATAGGTCCATCAGCAGATATAATGAATATGATGGGAGATAAAATAAATTCAAAACGAATAGCAAAAGAGGTGGATGTAGCTACTATACCAGGAATAGATGAACCAATCAAAGATGTTAAAAGAGCCAAAGAAATAGCTAAAGAAATAGGATATCCAATAATGCTTAAAGCTTCTAACGGCGGTGGCGGTAGAGGTATGAGGGTTGTTTATAACGAATCAGATTTAAGTATAGAATATGAAACAGCATGTAGTGAATCAAAAAAAGCTTTTGGTGAAGACATGATATTCATAGAAAAGTATATAGCTAATCCTAAACATATAGAGGTACAGATATTAGGGGATAAGTATGGAAATATAGTACATTTGTATGAAAGAGATTGTTCAGTACAAAGAAGACATCAAAAGATAATAGAATATTCACCAGCATTTTCTCTAGGCGATAAATTGAGAGAAAATATATGCAATGACGCAGTTAAAATAGCTAAGCATGTAGGATATATAAATGCAGGTACTTTAGAATTTTTAGTAGATGATAGTGGAGAATACTATTTTATAGAAATGAACCCAAGGGTTCAAGTAGAACATACGGTAACTGAAATGGTAACCGGTATTGATATAGTGCAAAGTCAGATATTAATTGCTCAAGGATATAGGTTGGATAGTGATGAGATAAATATAAAATCTCAAGAAGATGTAAAACTAAGAGGATATTCTATTCAATGTAGAATAACAACAGAAGACCCTAAAAATAGATTTATGCCAGATACAGGCAAAATACAAGTATATAGAACTGGCTCAGGATTTGGTATTAGACTAGATGGAGGTAATGGATTTGCAGGGGCAAATATAAGTCCATACTATGATAGTCTACTTGTAAAGACTATATCTTGGGATAGAACATTTAAAGGTGCAATAAATAAAACTATAAGATCTATCAAAGAATTTAGGGTTAGAGGTGTTAAAACTAATATAGGATTTTTGGTAAATGTATTGAATAATCCTATATTCGTAGAGGGAAAATGTAGCACCAGATTTATAGATATTAATCCAGAATTATTTGAGATAAGAGAAAGTAAAGATAGAGGTACAAAATTACTTCAATTTATAGGGAATACAGTAGTAAATGAAAATAAATGCGAAGATAAACCTTCATTTGATTCAATATATCAGCCTAAGATAAATAAAGATATAATACTTAATGAAGGAAGTAGGGATCTGTTTAATAGATTAGGTAAAGAAAAGTATATGGAATCTATTAAAAATGAAAAGAAACTATTGCTGACAGATACAACTATGAGAGATGCACATCAATCATTACTAGCTACAAGACTTAGAACATATGACTTATTAAAAGTAGCAAAACCAACTAATGAGTATATGAAAGATTTATTTTCTATTGAGATGTGGGGCGGAGCAACCTATGATGTTGCATATAGATTCTTAAAAGAATCTCCATGGATTAGACTACAAAAACTTAGAGAAGAGATACCTAGTGTATTATTCCAAATGTTATTTAGAGCATCAAATGGAGTTGGATATAAAAATTATCCAGATAACGTAATTGAAGAATTTATAAAACAATCAGCAGAACAGGGAATAGATGTATTTAGAATATTTGACTCTCTAAATTGGGTGGAAAATATGAAGCCATCTATATCAACAGCTTTAGAAACTGGAAAAATAGTAGAGGCTAGTATATGTTACACAGGAGATATATTAGATCCAACAAAGAATAAATATAATTTAGAATATTATATAAGAATGGCTAAAGAGCTAGAAGAATTAGGTACAGATATAATATGCGTAAAAGACATGGCAGGCTTACTTAAGCCATATTCAGCATATACTCTTATAAAAGAATTAAAAAATAATGTCAATACTCCTATACATCTTCATACACATGATACAAGTGGAAATGGTATTGCAACTTGCCTTATGGCATCTGAGGCAGGGGTGGACATAGTGGATGGAGCATTAGAAACTATGGCAGGTTTAACTAGCCAACCATCACTAAACGCTATTGTAGAAGCACTTAAAAATACTGAAAGAGATACTCAGATTAATTTATATGGATATGAAGAAATAGGAAACTATTATAAAGATTTAAGAAAAATATATTCTAGATTTGAAAGTGATTTATCAAATCCTTCTGCTGAAATATATAAATATGAGATACCAGGAGGACAATATACAAATCTAAAACCACAAGCTGATAGCTTAGGACTGTCAAATAAATTTGATGAAGTAAAAGAAAAGTATAAAGAAGCAAATGAAATATTGGGAGATATTATAAAAGTAACTCCATCATCTAAAGTAGTAGGAGACCTTGCTATATTTATGGTAAAAAATAAATTAGATAAGAATAACATAATAGAAGAAGGTGAAAAATTATCATTTCCAGATTCTGTATTAGACTACTGTAAAGGAATGATAGGTCAACCAGAAGGAGGAATACCAAAAGATATTCAAAGGGTAGTATTAAAAGGAGACACTCCGATAGAAGAAAGACCTGGTAAATTAATTCCAAAGGAAGATTTTGAAAGTATAAAAGCTGATTTAGATAAGAGATTCAAAATGAATACAAATATAAGAAATATATTAAGTTATACTTTATATCCAAAGGTATATGAAGATTACCTAAAACATCTGCAACTATATAATGATATATCAAAGCTAGATAGTCATGTGTATTTCTATGGATTAAATAAAGGTGAAGAGTGTGAAGTAGAGATAGAAGAAGGTAAAATACTTACTATAAAGTTAGTAGATATAGGTGATGTTAAAGAAAATGGAAATAGAACAGTATCATTTGAATTAAATGGTATGATGAGGGATATAGATATAAAAGATAATAACTACTCTGGGAACATAAAAGATATAATAAAAGCTGATATGAATGACCCTATGCAAATAGGAGCTAGTATACCTGGAAAAGTAGTTAAAATTTTAGTTAAAGAAGATGATGAAGTAAAACAAAATCAACCAATGATTATTATAGAAGCAATGAAAATGGAAACTATAATAGTTGCTAAAGCAGATGGTATTGTAAAATCAATAAAAGTTGAAGAAGGGGAATTAGTAAGAGATAAGCAATTACTTATAACTATGAAAGATAAATAAAAAATTCGCTTAACTCATATAAAACAATACTTAAGAATTTCTAATATAAATTAAATGGATTAAAATATGAAGATATTCTTCTTTAAAGTTAGTTTGTAATAATATGATAAGCTAAAAAAGAACTTATGCTTAAAAGGCATAAGTTCTTTTATTTATCGAAAAATAGAAGAAATAATTGTCAGTATAAAGACATAATCAATTAAATAAATTAAACTTCGATAAATAGATAAAATGTATATCAATAGTAAAATATGAGAAAAATTATTATTAATATACTACATTAGAATTGTATAAATAATAAGTGGAATTATATATAGATTATTGAATATATATATATAAAATAAAATTTATTATTAAATATGAAATTACAGTAAAAGAGAGGAAAGAGGTAATAAGTATAGAATTAATGACTAAGACCTTAAGTACTAACTATTTCTTGGGAAATATTTATATCACCACCTAGAGTTAAGATGTTTACATACTTATTATCAAAAAATAAAATTTAGTTATGTAATTATAGTGAAATACTCAAAGTAATTTATAAATTATAAAGGTAGGTGCTTATATGAAAATTTACGATAGTAGTAATATAAGAAATATAGCAATACTAGGTCATAGTGGATGCGGGAAGACAAACTTAATTGAAGCCATAGCATACACATCAAAGTTAACTAGTAAAATACCGAGAATAACTGATAAAATGAATATGACATACAGTATAGGATTAACTCCAGTAGAGTATAATGACTATAAATACAATCTATTAGACACACCAGGTTACTTTGACTTCTATGGAGAAGTAATATCATCTCTTAATGCAAGTGATGCAGCTATAATAGTTATAGATGCAACAACTGACGTCCAAGTGGGAACAGAAAAATCATTAGAATTAACTGAAAACATGCCAAAAATAATGTTCATAAATAAAATTGATAATGAAAAATCTAGATATAAAGATACACTAGCTATGCTTAGAGAGAAGTATGGCAATAAAGTAGTACCAATGATTATACCGATATACGAGAATAAAGAATTTATAAAATTACATAATGTTTTTGAAAATATGGATGGATTAGATGGAGAATTTAAGCAAGAAGCTATGAGTGTAAAAGAAGCGCTAATGGAGCTTATAGCAGAAACAGATGATGAGTTATTAGATAAGTATTTTAGTGGAGAAGATTTAAGTGATGCAGATATACAAAAAGGGATAACTATAGGTATGCAAAGAGGAGATATAATTCCTGTTATATGTGGTTCAACTATAAACAATATAGGAACAACTGAAATATTAGAAACTGTTTCAAAATATTTGCAGCCAAAGTACTCTAATATAGAGGCTAAATTTAAAGGGCAAGTATTTAAAACAATAGTAGACCCATTCATAGGAAAAATGTCTTATATAAAGGTAACTCAAGGTAAAATAAATAAAGACTGTGAATTATTTAATTTGAATAAATCAGAGAAAGAAAAAATATATAATATATATACTATGAAAAATGGAGATCTTATAGAGCTAAGTGAGGCTAGATGTGGAGATATAATAATCGTAACAAAAGTAAATTCACTTCAAACTGGTCATACTGTATCTATAAGTAAGGATGAATACGAATTAGAAGATATAAACTTACCAAAGCCACAAATATATTATGCAGTGGTTCCTAAAAATAAAGGAGATGAAGATAAGATAGGTTCTGCATTAAATAAAGTGGTTGAAGAAGACCCAACTATTAAGTGGTATAGAAATCCTGAGACAAAACAAGTATTAATAGGAGGTCAAGGGGAACTCCATATAAATACTATAAAAAATAAGATTAAGTCAAAATTTGGTGTAGATATTGGTTTAGAAGATATAAAAGTAGCTTATAGAGAAACTATAAAAGGAAAAGCTGAAGTTCAAGGTAAGCATAAAAAGCAGTCAGGAGGTCATGGGCAATACGGAGATGTCAAAATTAAATTTGAAAGAAGTAATTTAGATTTTGAGTTTGCTGAAGAAATATTTGGTGGATCTGTACCAAAACAATATATCCCAGCAGTAGAAAAAGGTATAAAGGATTCCATGGTAAAGGGAGTTTTAGCAGGTTTTCCAGTTACAAATATAAAAGCAACTTTATATGATGGGTCATATCATGATGTAGACTCATCAGAAATGGCATTTAAATTAGCAGCAGGTATAGCATTTAAGAAGGGTATGGAAGAGGCTAAGCCAGTTTTACTAGAGCCTATAATGAAGTTTAAGATAACTGTTCCAGAAGAGTATATGGGGGATATAATGGGGGATATAAATAAGCGAAGAGGAAAAATACTTGGAATGGAATCTGATGAAAAAGGAAAACAAATAATATATGCAAATGCTCCACAAGCAGAAACTTTTAAATATGCAATAGATTTAAGGGCCATGACTCAGGGAAGAGGTTATTTTGAGATGGAATTAGAAACATATGAAGAAGTTCCAGCTCAATTAGCTCAAAAAATAATAGAGTTGGAAAATAATAAATAAAATTTAAGGCTCTAGATTGCTCATCTAGAGCCTTAAATTTTTTAGAAAGTACAAGTTAAACCTTGGAACAATAATGAAAAAAATGCATATAAATTAGATTAAATATACATTTAGTAGATGTGTATTATGAAGTAACTGAATGATATTAAAAAGGTTGACTATAATTAATTACTAAATTAATCAAATATAGATAGCATTAAGTAATTATTATAATAGAGAGGAGGGTAAAGTTTGTATTTCAACAGATTTACTCAAAGGGCAAAGAGATCAATAGATATAGGTATAGAAAGTGCACAAAGTTTGGGTCATAAAGTGGTAGGTAGTGAACATATCTTATTTGGCTTAATAAAGGAAAAGGAAGGAATAGCAGGAAAAGTATTAATGCAGTTAGGGCTAACAGATAGCATAATCAAATCAAAAATAATTGAAATAAAAGGCAACGCTAATGAGCCAGTAGAAGATGTAACATTAAGTCCAAGGAGTAAACAAATATTAGAGCTCTCTGGCATGTTTGCTAATAAGTTAAGAACTAATTATATAGGAACAGAGCATATTTTGTTAGCGATAGTTCAAGAAGGCAATGGTACTGCTATGAAAATATTAAACTTAGAAGGTATTGATGAGAGAGCTATTGTGCAATTAATAATTGATATGATGGGATTAGAGGAGTACTCAATACAACAAGAAAAAGAAGAAAAATACACAGTTAAGGTACAAGAGGAATCTCTAAAACTTTTAGATAAATATGGTAAGAATCTTGTAAAACTAGCTTCCCAAGGTAAATTAGACCCTGTAGTTGGTAGAAAAATTGAAATAGAGAGAGTTATACAAATATTAAGTAGAAGAACAAAAAATAATCCAGTTGTAATAGGAGATCCAGGCGTAGGAAAAACTTCTATAATAGAAGGATTAGCTATAAACATATCAGAAGGAAATGTGCCTGAAACTTTAAAAAATAAAAGCTTATATACTTTAAATATGGGTTCTATGCTAGCAGGTGCAAAATATAGAGGTGAATTTGAGGATAGAATAAAGCAAGTTATAGATGAGGTTATAAAAAATGGCAATGTAATTCTATTTATAGATGAAATACACACAATAATAGGTGCAGGTGCAACTGGAGAAAGTACAATAGATGCATCAAATATACTTAAACCTGTACTATCAAGAGGAGAACTACAAATTATAGGAGCAACAACAATAGATGAATATAGAAAGCATATAGAAAAGGATTCAGCTCTTGAAAGAAGATTTCAACCAGTAGTGCTTAAAGAACCATCTAGAGAAGAAAGTATAAAAATCTTAGAGGGTATTAGAGATAAATATGAAGATTTTCATAAATTAAAAATAAGTAATGAATCTTTAGTTGCAGCAGTAGATTTATCTATAAGATATATAACTGATAGATTTTTACCAGATAAAGCTATAGATTTAATAGATGAAGCTGCATCAAGAGTTAGGTTAAAAATAGGCAAATCATCAATTAAAATTTTAGGATTAGAAGAAGAAATCGAAAGCATAGATAAGGAAAAAGACAAAGCAGTAATGTATCAAGATTTTGAGAAAATTGATAAAATAAAAAAACAGCAAGAAAATTTGAAGAAAGAACTTAAAGAAGTAAAACAACAATGGAATGCTATGGGAAAATATACAGAAGTAGTTAAACCAGAAGATATTGCAGAAGTTGTAGAATTATGGACCAGTATACCTGTAAATAAAATAGTAGAATCTGAATCTAGCAAATTATTAAGGTTAGAGAAAATATTACATGAAAGAGTGGTTGGTCAAGAGCAGGCAGTGAAGTCAATTTCGAGAGCTATAAGAAGGTCAAGAGCAGGATTAAAAGATCCAAATAGACCAATTGGATCTTTCTTATTCTTAGGTCCTACAGGAGTAGGCAAGACAGAATTATCAAAAGCCTTAGCAGAAGTGCAATTTGGAGATGAAAATAAGATAATAAGACTTGATATGTCTGAGTATATGGAAAAACATGCAGTATCTAGACTAATAGGGTCACCACCAGGATATGTAGGTTATGAAGAAGGTGGCCAATTAACAGAAAAAGTAAGGAGAGATCCTTACTCTGTAATTTTACTTGATGAAATAGAAAAAGCGCATATAGATGTATTTAATATTTTATTGCAAATATTAGATGATGGAAGACTAACAGATTCCAAAGGTAGAACTGTAGACTTTAAAAATACTATAATAATAATGACTTCTAATGTAGGGGCAACAAAAATAAGCTCTCAAAGAATATTAGGATTCTCTACAAATAGAAATAAAGAGGAAAAAGTCAAGAGTGATTATGAAAATATGAAAGAATGTATAATGGAAGAAGTTAAACAAAAATTTAGACCTGAATTTTTAAATAGAATAGATGATATAATAGTATTCCATTCACTAACAGAGGAAGATTTAGATGAAATAGTAAAATTAATGACAAAAGAATTAGCATCGAGGTTGCAAGCTATGAACATAAACCTAAATATGACCGAAGAATCCATAAGATTTATATCAAAAGTTGGATTAGACTTACAGTATGGTGCAAGACCACTAAAAAGAGCCATACAAAAAGAGATAGAAAATCCACTTTCAGAAGTAATACTAAAAGGAGACATACGAGGTGGAAATGTTGTTATAGCAGAGGTAGAAAATAATAAGATAGTATTTAAGTGCAAATAGTAGTAATATATATAATAAGGGGGAGAGTATTCCCCTTTATTTTTATAAGCAAAAAATATTAGTATAATATATAGGTATATTAGCTATAAAGGATTTTAAAGATTCTACATAATATTATATAGATATGCTAAAATTATATAGACAAAAAGAATTTAAGGGTGAATTATATGGCAAAAATAAAAACAAAATATGTATGTCAAGAATGTGGGTATGAAACTTCAAAATGGTTAGGGAAATGCCCTGAATGTACAAAGTGGAATACTTTCGTAGAGGAAATTGAGCAAAAAGGAAGTAAAAAAGAAGTTTTCATTATAGATAAATCATCATCAAGACCAGTAAGTATAAATTCTATACAAACTAAAGAAGAAGAAAGATTTTCAACGTGTATAAATGAATTGGATAGAGTGTTAGGTGGAGGTGTTGTAAAGGGGTCATTAGTTCTTGTTGGAGGAGACCCAGGGATAGGTAAATCTACACTACTAATACAAGTTTCAAGCAATGTTGCAAACTCAGGAAAAAGAGTACTTTACATATCAGGAGAAGAGTCTGAATCTCAAATAAAAATGAGAGCTCAAAGGTTAGGTATAAGTTCAGATAATCTGTATATATTCGCAGAGAATAATTTAAGTATAATAGAAGCTCATTTAGAAAGTATAAATCCAGAACTTATCATATTAGATTCTATTCAAACTGTTTATAGCCCAGAAATATCATCAGCTCCAGGAACTGTTAGCCAAATTAAAGAAGGTACATCTAAATTCATGAAAATTTCTAAAAAAATGGGTATATCAACCTTCGTAGTTGGACATGTAACAAAAGAAGGTTCATTGGCAGGTCCTAAATTATTAGAGCATATGGTGGATACAGTTTTATATTTTGAAGGAGAAAGATATAATACATATAGATTAGTAAGAGCTGTAAAGAATAGATTTGGTTCGACTAATGAACTAGGTGTCTTTGAAATGAGAGATTTAGGTTTGGTAGAGTTAGAAAATCCATCTAAGATACTTATATCAGAAAAGCCAAAAGATGTGGCTGGTTCTGTAATAATATCTACAGTAGAAGGGACCAGACCAATGCTTTTAGAACTGCAAGCATTAGTATCCCCAACTAGTTTTGGTATTCCTAAAAGGACAGCTACAGGGGTTGATTATAATAGAGTTGCTATGTTATTAGCTGTTTTAGAAAAGAGAGTAGGATTGCAAATTCAAAATCAAGATGTGTATTTAAATATTGTAGGGGGTATAAAAATAAATGAGCCTTCAATAGATTTAGGTATAATAATTGCCGTTGCATCAAGTTTTAGAAACATTGAAGTTGATGAAAAAATAGCAGTAACAGGAGAAGTAGGTTTAACAGGAGAAGTAAGAGCAGTTAGCTATATAGAAAAGAGAATAGCTGAGTGTAAAAAATTAGGATTTTCAAAAATGGTTATACCAAGAAGTAATTATGATGCAGTAAAAGATGTTAAAGGTATAGAAATATGGCCAGTTGATAATTTAAGACAAGCTATAAATATAGTACTAGGGGGTAATAAATAATAATGGAAGATATCTTAAATAATAAGAATGTATTACACGCATTAAAAATGATATCTCCTGGAAGTCCATTAAGACAAGGTTTAGAAAATGTACTAAAAGCTAAGACCGGTGGTTTGATAGTTATATCAAATGGAGAAGATACAATGAAGGTTGTAGATGGAGGATTTAATATAAATGCAGATTATTCACCTGCATATTTATATGAATTAGCAAAAATGGACGGGGCTATAGTACTTAGTCAAGATGTTAAGAAGATATTATTTGCAAATGCACAATTAATACCTGATTATTCTATTCCTACATCTGAAACAGGGACAAGACATAGAACAGCAGAGAGAGTTGCAAGGCAGACTGGTTCTATAGTTATTGCTATATCTCAAAGAAGAAATGTAATAACTGTATACAGAGGAGATCAAAAGTATGCGCTAGAAGAAATATCAAAAATATTTACAAAAGCTAACCAAGCATTACAGACTTTAGAAAAATATAAAGCAGTATTAGATCAAGCTGTAGCAAGCCTAAATGCATTAGAATTTAATGATTTAGTAACTATATACGATGTAGCAATTGTACTTCAAAAAATGGAAATGGTTATGAGAATTACAAGTATAATAGAAAAATATATTATAGAGCTTGGGCAAGAAGGAACACTAGTCAGAATGCAGTTAGAAGAATTAGTTGGAACAACTAAAATTGACCAAAAACTTATACTAAAAGATTATAGCAAAGAAGATATAGACATAAAGTTATTTAAAAAGAAAATAAAAACATTATCTCCCGAAGAATTAGTAGATTTAACTAATATGGCTAAACTTTTAGGTTATAGTGGATTCTCTGAAAATATGGATATGGAGATAAGACCAAGAGGGTATAGAGTATTAAATAAGATACATAGATTACCATCAACTATAATTGAAAATTTAGTAAATTACTTTGAAGATTTCCAAGAAATACTAGATGCATCTATTGAAGATTTAGATGATGTAGAGGGGATAGGTGAAATAAGGGCAACATATATAAGAAATGGACTAATAAAAATGAAACAATTAGTATTACTAGATAGACTTATATAATTTATTAATAAGGATTTAAGATATATTTAAGGACTTTGTTGTTGAATAAATATGGTATTATAGATTATAATAAAAAAATATTAAGTATTAATCCGGGGGTGAAGAATTGATACCAAAAGTGATAAGATTTATAACAAGCATACTGGGGTTTGCTCTAGGTATGACTACATATGCAACTTTAATGAAAGCATTTCCGGCACTTAAATTTGGTGCAGAGATATATGGTTTAATTGCATCTGTTTCAGTTGGGATAGTTGTAGGAATCATATTCTATGCAATAGAGCCGTGGTTTACTGATAAATTTAAGGATATTGCTAAGGTTATGGATAAAGAAATATCAAAATATCCTCAAACAGATATATTACTAGGATCTATAGGTCTTATAGTTGGGTTCGTAATAGCTTACTTAGTAAGTGGTATAATGAGCACAATACCTATAATCGGAGGATTCTTAGCTTTTATTACATATGGGTTTATGGGCTACTTAGGTATAAGAGTAGCATTAAAGAGTAAAGATGACTTATTTAACTTAGGAAAGTTAAGCAAAATTTCAGGATCTATGAAAGATAAAGGATCTAAGAAGGAAATAAACAGGGTTATACCACCTAAAGTATTAGATACGAGTGTAATAATAGATGGTAGAATAGCAGACATATGCAAAACTGGATTCGTTGAAGGTAAATTAGTTATACCTGAATTCGTTTTAGATGAATTAAGACATATAGCGGACTCTTCAGATGACTTAAAAAGAGTTAGAGGAAGAAGAGGATTAGATATACTTAATATAATAAAAGAAGAACTACAAATAGAAGTTGAAATTACTAAAACTGATTTTGACGATATAGCTGAAGTAGACAGTAAGCTTTTAAAGCTAGCTAAGACTCTAAATGGTAAGGTTGTAACTAACGATTACAATTTAAACAAAGTAGCACAAGTTCAAGGTGTTGAGGTATTAAACATAAATGAACTAGCTAATGCTGTTAAGCCAGTAGCAATACCAGGAGAAGCTATGGTGGTTCAAGTAGTAAAAGAAGGTAAAGAACATAGTCAAGGTATAGCATACCTAGATGATGGTACTATGATAGTTGTAGATGGAGGTAAAAAATACATGGGACAAACTATAAGTGTTTTAGTTACATCTGTATTACAAACTCCAGCTGGAAGAATGATATTTGGAAAACCTAAAGTTTAAATTTTAAAAGTCTTCGTATTTTCGAAGGCTTTTTTGATATAATTTATTAGATAAAGTAGTTAATATATAAGTGTTAATTGTATATAAAGAGGTGATTAAATGAATGGCGTTGTTATAGTAGCAGCTGGTAGTGGAAGTAGAATGAAAATGGGGATAAATAAACAATTTATAAAGCTTAATAACAAAGAAATAATAGCATATACAATAGAAAAGTTTTATAAAAATGATGATATACAAGATATTGTTGTAGTTATAAAAAAAGAAGAAGAAGAATTCTTTAAGAAAGAAATTATAGAAAAGTATAATTTACATAACATAAAGATTGCTTTTGGTGGGAAGGAAAGACAAGACTCTGTATATAATGGACTTAAAAGTTTAAATAAAGATTGTGAGATAGTATTAATACATGATGGGGCAAGGCCATTTGTAACAAAAGAAATTATAAGAAAATCAATAGACGAAGCCAAAGAAAATAATGCAGTAGTTGTAGGAGTACCGGTAAAAGATACTATAAAAGTGGTTAATGAAAATAAAGATATAATAGATACACCGAATAGAAGTACTTTGTGGGCAGTTCATACACCACAGACATTTAAATACGATATATTACTAAAATCATATGAAGATGCCTTTAAAAATAATTTCTACGGAACAGATGATGCAATGTTAGTAGAGGAAATAGGATATAAGGTTAAAATGATAGAAGGTTCATATAATAACATTAAGATAACAACACAAGAAGATTTAAGTATAGGATCACAAATATTAAAAGATCAAATTTAACGGAGGCTATATAATGAGAGTAGGATTAGGATATGATGTTCATAAATTAGTTGAAGGTAGAAAACTTATAATGGGTGGAGTTAATGTTCCACATGAAACGGGATTATTAGGACATTCAGATGCAGATGTTTTAGTTCATGCAATAATGGATTCTATGTTAGGAGCATTAGCATTAGGAGATATAGGTAAGCATTTCCCTGATACAGATGAAAGATATAAAGGAGCAGATAGTATAGAATTACTTAGACATGTAAATAATCTAATAATAGAAAAGGGATATACTATAGGTAACATAGATGCTACAATAATAGCGCAAGCGCCAAAAATGGCACCACATATTCAAAGTATGAGAGAGAATATAGCTAATGCTTTAAATACTAACTTAGACAGAATAAATGTAAAAGCAACAACAGAAGAAGGACTTGGTTTTACAGGTACAAAGCAAGGTATAGCATCACAAAGTATTTGTTTATTAGTTAAAGTTGACAACTAATATGAAATAATATAATATTATCTCATAAGTATGGAAAAATAAAATTAATAATTAATTATTCCTTAAAATGTGCAACAATAAATGAATACAATAATATTATTATTAATAACAACATACAATAAATAAAAAACATAAATCAAAGCTATAATAAAGAAATAGTAAAAGACTAGAGTCTTCACAGAGAGGGAACATTTGGTGAAAGTTCCTAAGATATAATCTTTGAACCAATCTTTTAGCATAAAGGTGGTAACAAACCTTTACGGTAGGGACCGTTATATCCCCTAAAGAGAGCCAATGGCTAATTAGAGTGGTACCGCGGAAATTCAACCTTCCGTCTCTATACATATGTATAGAGACGGAAGGTTTTTTTTAATATTAAGACTTTCAAAATATAAAACAGGAGGAAATAACTATGAAAATGTCAAAAATGTTTATGCCAACATTAAGAGAAGTTCCAGCTGATGCAGAAATAACAAGTCATCAATTAATGATGAGAGCTGGTATGATAAGAAAGATGGCATCAGGAGTATATAATCAATTACCAATGGGTATAAGAGTTTTCAAAAAAATAGAAAACATAGTAAGAGAGGAGTTAGAGAAAAAAGGATGCCAAGAAATACTATGTTCAGGATTAATACCATCTGAGTTATGGAAAGAGTCTGGAAGATGGGACGTAATGGGTGCAGAAATGATGAGAGTGAAAGATAGAAATGATAGAGATTTCTGCCTTGGACCAACTCATGAAGAAGTGTTCACAGATTTAATAAGACAAGAAATAACTTCTTACAAGCAATTACCACTTAACTTATATCAAATACAAGTTAAATATAGAGATGAGAGAAGACCTAGATTTGGGGTTATGAGAACTAGAACTTTCACTATGAAAGATGCATATAGTTTTGATATAGATGAAGCAGGATTAGATAAATCATACCAAGATATGTATGATGCTTATACAAATATATTCGCTAGATGTGGATTAGATAATAGTCCAGTTCAAGCAGATACAGGAGCAATAGGTGGATCTGTTTCAGCAGAATTCATGGTTAAATCAGAAGTAGGAGAAGATGAAATAGTATTCTGTAGTGGATGTGACTATGCAGCAAATATGGAAAAAGCTGTTTCAGTAAATACTTCTTTAGATAAAGAAGAAATGAAAGAATTAACAGAAATACATACTCCAAATGTTCACACAATAGAAGATTTAGAAAAATTCTTCAACTTACCAGCAAATAGATTTGCTAAGACTTTAGTATATGAAGTAGATGGAAAGACTGTTGTGGTTGTAGTAAGAGGAGATAGAGAAGTTAATGAAACTAAGGTTGCTAATGCTATAGGTGGAGCAGTAGAGTTTGAACTTGCTAGAGAAGAAGTTGTAAGGGCTGTAACTAAAGCAGGTATAGGATTTGCTGGACCAATAGGTGTTGAAGCTGACTATGTATTTATAGATAATGAAGTAGCTGAACAAAATAATTTAGTTATAGGTGCTAATAAAGATGAATACCACATACAAAATGCTAACTATGGAAGAGATTTCGAAGGTACAGTTGGAGATTTCAGAAATGTTACTGAAGGAGATAAATGTACTAAATGTGGTTCTGAATTAGAAATAGCTAGAGGGGTAGAAGTTGGTCATATATTCAAGTTAGGAACTAAGTACTCAGAAACTATGGGAGCTAACTATATAGATAAAGATGGAAAATCTAAGCCAATAGTAATGGGATGCTATGGTATAGGTATAGAAAGAACTGCTGCTGCTATAATAGAGCAACATCATGATGAAAATGGTATAATATGGCCATTATCAATAGCTCCATATCATGTAGTAGTTGTACCAGTGAATATCAAAAAAGCAGAGCAAATGGAAGCTGCTGAAAAGATATACAATGAGTTACAATCTATGGGTGTAGAAGTATTATTAGATGATAGGGACGAAAGAGTTGGAGTTAAGTTCAAGGATAGCGAATTAGTAGGTATACCAATGAGAATCACAGTTGGTAAAGATATAACTGACGGTAAAGTTGAATTTAAATTAAGAGATGCCCAAGATAAAGAATTAATAAGCTTAGATGAAATAAAATCTAAAATAGAAGCTGAGTTTGTTAAGAATAACGTTAAGTTAGGATAGTATAGATAATAAATAGTATATATAATTCACTAAACTATCAACAAAAAATGGTTAATATGTGGATATATATACTATTTTAATTGTGTAGAAAATCATATTATCCACAAAATTTTAATATAAAATAAGAGCTTAAAATAAGATAAATTTAAATTTTTTTAAGTTAGTACTTATAAAATAGATTTATAGGTGTATACTTGTAGGTATAAAAATATAATAATATCGCGATTTTAACATAGATTTGGGTAAAATAACATTACAATATATGTGTTATTCTGATATTATAAATTTATACATAACAACTATTAGAGGAGGCTATTCAAATGAATGTAAGAGTAAGATTTGCTCCAAGTCCAACTGGATTTGTACACATAGGTAGTTTAAGAACTGCTTTATATAACTACTTATTTGCAAAGAGAATGGGTGGAGAGTACATATTAAGAGTAGAAGACACAGACCAAACTAGATTAGTGGATGGTGCAATAGAAAATATGCTTAATGCTATGAGTTGGGCTGGAGTTAATCATAGCGAAGGTGTTATGATAGATGAAAATGGAAACATAACTCAAGTAGGTGAAAATGGGCCATATATACAATCTGAAAGATTAGATATATATAAAGATTATATAAAACAATTATTAGATAATGGACAAGCATACTACTGTTTCTGTACAAAAGAAAGATTAGACGAAGTAAGAGAAAAGCAAAAAGAAGCTGGAGAAACTCCAAGATACGATGGTCACTGTAGAGATCTTTCTAAAGAAGAAGTTGAAGCTAAGATAGCAGCAGGAGAACCTTACGTTATAAGATTAAAATTACCTGAAAATCATGTTATAAAATTCACTGACTTAGTTAGAGGTGAAACAGAATTTAACACTAATGATTTAGATGACCAAGTTTTAATAAAGACTGATGGATTCCCAACTTATCACTTTGCAGTTGTAGTTGATGACCATTTAATGAAAATAACTCATGTTATAAGAGGAGAAGAATGGGTTTCTTCAACTCCAAAGCATGTTTACTTATATGAAGCATTTGGATGGGAAGCACCAACATTTGTACATTTACCAAATATACTTAACAAAGAAAAGAAAAAGTTAAGTAAGAGACATGGTGATGTTGCAGTTGAAGACTTCAAGAAAAAAGGATATTTACCACAAGGATTAGTTAACTATGTTGCATTAGTTGGCTGGTCTCCAGAAGACAACCAAGAAATATTCACTATGGAAGAATTAGAGAAAGCTTTCTCTGTAGAAAGAGTATCTAAGAGTGGTGGAGTATTTGATACAGAAAAACTAAACTGGGTTAACCAACATTATATAAAGGAAGCAGATGATAGCTACTTAACAGACTTAGCTATACCTTTCTTAGTTGAAGCTGGTCTTATAACAGAAGAAGAAGCTACTACTAAGTATGATTTTATAAAAGGAATGGTATCAGTTGTTAAAGAAAAATTACAATATGTAAAAGAAATAACTGAACATGCTAATATATTCTTCTCAAATGAAGTTAAATTAGAAACTGAAGAATGTAGAGAATTCTTAAACTTAGAACATATACCAACTTTAATAGATGCATTACAAACTAAGATAGAAAATGCAGAAGTTGTAGATGAAGCATTTGTTAAAGCTATGTTTAAAGAAATACAAAAAGAACACGGTATAAAAGGTAAAAACTTATTCATGGGTTCTAGAGTAATATTAACAGGACAAATGCATGGACCAGATTTACCAAAGACTATGGAAGTTCTAGGAAAAGAAAATTGTTTAGAGAGAATAGCATACGTTAAAAACAACATATTATAATATGAAAAGAGCTCACCTAGTTAGGTGAGTTTTTTTATTAATTTCAACATAGATTATATAAATAGCATTAAATAATAATTATATTTATTTTAAAATTTTACTAAATATATTATATTCAAAAAATGTAGCATATCTAGGAGTTTTATATATAATAAGAGAAATAAACAAAATAGAAAGAAAGAAATATATGTTAATTTTTAGTACTATGAAGAGTAAAAAATTATTTGTGTAGTATTTTGATGAAAAGATTTATGGGTATAACTAAAGGGATTATTTAAAACAAAGTTAATATATAAAAAGCATAAGAAAATAAATTATTTGAAAAGTTATTTTTAAAATACAATATAGTTTTACTTTATACCAGGGAGGGTAACTATGTATAGTAATAATAAAGATGATATAAAAAAAGAATTGAAAAGTTTATGTGCAGATTATGTTAACATACTAGAGAAGTTAAAAAAAGAAAAAATTATAAGTGAAGAAACTTATAATACTTGTTCCTTAAAAAAAATTTCATTTTTAGAAGAATAAACCTATAATTTTTTTGCAATCAGATTTTTTTAAAATCATAAGGACATAATAGTAGTACTATTAATTGTAAAGAATTTAAACTATAATATAATATATAGATAGTTAAGAAATAATATAACAATCAGTGAGGTGATAAGAGTGAAGTTATACAATACATTAACAAGAACAAAAGAAGAATTTGTTCCATTAGAAGAAGGAAAGGTAAAAATGTATGTGTGTGGACCTACAGTTTACAACTATATACATATAGGTAATGCTAGACCTTTCATAATGTTTGATACACTTAGAAGATATTTAGAATATAGAGGTTTTGATGTAACTTACGTTCAAAACTTTACAGATGTAGATGATAAAATAATAAAAAGAGGTCATGAAGAAAACATAGCACCAGAAGAAGTGGCTAATAAATACATAAATGAGTATTTTGTTGATGCTGATGGATTAGGAATAAAAAGAGCAGATGTTCATCCTAGAGTAACAGATAACATACAACAAATAATAGATTTTGTTAAGGAATTAGAAGAAAAAGGATATGCTTATGAATCTAACGGAGATGTATACTTTGACACTAAAAAATTTGAAGGATACGGAAAACTTTCTAAACAAAATCAAGACGATTTAGAAGCTGGAGCAAGAATAGAAGTTAATAGTCAAAAGAGACATCCAATGGATTTCGTTCTTTGGAAAGCAAAAAAAGAAGGAGAACCAGGATGGGAAAGTCCATGGGGAGAAGGTAGACCAGGATGGCATATAGAATGTTCAGTTATGTCTAAGAGATACTTAGGTGAAACTATAGATATACATGCTGGAGGTCAAGATTTAACATTCCCTCACCATGAAAATGAAATAGCTCAAAGTGAAGCTAGAAGTGGAAAAACTTTCTCTAATTATTGGGTACACAATGGATACATAAACATAAACAATGAAAAAATGAGTAAATCTCTAGGAAACTTCTTTACAGTAAGAGAGATATCTGAAAAATATGATTTAGAAATAGTAAGATTCTTCATGTTATCTGCACATTACAGAAATCCAGTTAACTTCAGTGATGAAATGTTAGCACAAGCTAAAGCAGGGCTTGAAAGACTTTACAATGCTAAAGAAAAATTAGAATTCACAATAGAAAACTTAAAAGAAAGTTCTTTAACTGAAGGAGAAAAAGATTTAGTATCTGAATTAAATAGTTACAGAGAAAAGTTTATAAACGCTATGGAAGATGACTTAAATACAGCAGATGCAATAAGTGCTATATTTGAATTATCTAAGTTTATAAACACTAATGTAAATGAAAATTCTTCTTTAGAATTTGCTAAATTATGTCTAGATGAATTTAATGAATTAACTTCTGTATTAAATATAGTTAATAAGAAAAATGATGATATATTAGATGAAGAAATAGAAAATCTTATACAAAAAAGAGTAGATGCTAAGAAAAATAAAGATTATAAATTAGCAGATGATATAAGACAAGAGTTATTAGAAAAAGGCATAATACTAGAAGATACTAGACAAGGAACTAAGTGGAAGAGAGCATAATTATGAATAGAACGGAATTAATAACAATGTCTCCATTAGTATTAGCCTATATAGGTGATACAATATATGAGTCATATATAAGAGAGTATCTAATAAGAAAGAACATCAACAAAAAGGTCAATGACCTTCACAAGTCAGCTATAAAGTATGTTAATGCTAAGGCACAGGCGACAGTAATGCATGAAATAGAAGATGAGTTAAGTGAAGATGAATTAAGAATCTACAAAAGAGGTAGAAATCAAAAATCTCATACTTCTCCTAAAAATGCAGATATTATAGACTATAAATGTGCAACTGGGTTCGAAGCTTTAGTGGGATATCTACATTTAGGCGGAGAGAAAGATAGGCTTGACTACATAGTTGAAAAAGGCATAAATATCATAGAAAAAAATATGTAAAGGTATTGTTAAAAACAATACCTTTTTATATACGAGTATATATACTTTTTTATGATAGACAAAATAAATAAAAAAATATAATTTTAATATTGTATAATAAAAAATATGAATATTTTAAGGAAGAGGTTTTAGAGATGAAAGTAAAATTATTAGCACATACACCAGAACCAGAAAAGGTAATATCAATGGCTGCAAAACTATGTTATTCAGCAGTAGGGGTGGATCAAATAGAAGAAAATCTAACAGATGAATCGGTAGATAGATTTCTAAATATGTTAATAAATATAGGGCATGAATCTCCATTAGAGCATGTATCATTTACATTTGCAGTTGAAGGAATATCAAGAGCTTGTTCTCACCAATTAGTTAGACATCGTATAGCAAGCTATTCACAACAAAGTCAAAGGTATGTAAAGTTAGATCAATTTGAGTATATAGTACCACCAGAGATAGAAGCAGTAAAAGAAGCTAAAGAAGTATTTATACAAGCTATGGAAGAAGATCAAAAATCATATGATAAATTAGTGGATATATTATTTGATAAACATTATAATAATATGATAAAAGATGGAAAAAATGAAAAAGAAGCTAAAAGACAAGCTGAAAAGAAAGCAATAGAAGATGCTAGATATGTATTTCCTAATGCATGTGAAACAAAAGTAGTATTTACTATGAATACAAGAAGTTTATATAATTTCTTAAATCATAGATGCTGTGAGAGGGCACAATGGGAAATAAGAGAGCTATCAATAGAAATGCTAAGACAATTAAAGCAAGTAGCTCCAATCTTATTTAAAAATATAGGACCTAAATGTGTAAAAGGACCTTGCCCAGAAGGTAACATGACATGTGGGAATATAGTTCAGATAAGAGACAAGTTTAAAAATTTATAGGCGGTGAAAGAATTGGCAAGTATAGAAGGTAGAAATCCTGTAATAGAAGCAATAAAAAATGGTAGAGAAATAGATAAGATAATGGTATCTAACTCTGCAAAAGAAGGATCAATAAAAAAAATAATAGCAATGGCTAAAGAAAAGAACATAATAGTTCAATATGTTGATAAGCATAAATTAGATGAAATTAGTACAAGTCACTCTCATCAAGGTGTAATAGCTCAAGTAAGTGAACTTAAGTATTGGGAATTAGATGATTTAATAGATAGTGTTAAAGAAAAAGGAGAAGATCCATTTTTTATAATACTAGATGAAATAACAGACCCTCACAATTTAGGTTCAATAATTAGAACAGCAGATGCAGTTGGAGCTCATGGGGTTATAATACCAAAAAGAAGATCAGTTCACGTTACCCCAGTAGTTGCTAAAGCATCAGCAGGAGCTGTAGAATATGTACCTATATGTAAGGTAACTAATATAGTTAATACGATAAAGAGACTAAAAGAAGAAGGACTATGGATAGCAGCAGCTGATATGGATGGACAAGTATTTTATGAGCAAAACCTTACAGGTTCAATAGGTCTTGTAATAGGAAGTGAAGGTTTTGGTATATCTAGATTAGTTAAACAAAACTGCGACTTCACTATAAAAATGCCTATGATAGGTAATGTTACATCGCTAAATGCATCTGTAGCAGGTGGAATACTTCTTTATGAGATATTTAAACAAAGATCAGGTGTAAAATAAATTGAGAAGAAATGTAAAAAGTTATCTAATAATAGATGGTTACAATATAATAAACGCATGGGATGAATTAAAGGACATTGCTCAAACAAGTCTAGAAAGTGCTAGGGAAAAATTAATAGACATAATAATCGAATATGCTGAATTTACAGGAAGAAAAGCTATAATAGTGTTTGATGCATATAATGTAAAGCATAGTAGAGAAACTGTAGAAGACAGGAAATATATAACTGTGGTATACACTAGAGAGCATCAAACTGCAGATAGCTACATAGAAAAATTTATAAGTACTCTTTCCAGATACGACGATATAAAAGTTGCTACAAATGATTATGCAGAACAGCAAATTATTTTAGGAAAAGGAGCAACAAGAATATCTGCCAGAGAGTTAAAGTTAGACTTAGACAAAGCTAAGTCGAATATAAGGGAAAAAAACAGTAGTAACCAAAAAAAGATACAGCGAAATTGGTTAGAAGAAAGATTAGATAAAGAGACATTGTCGAAACTTGAGAACATTCGTAGAATGCATTGAAATTACTAAAATTATTCGCTTATAATATAGCTATGAAAATGTTTTATTGGGGGAGATTTACATGTTCGTAGCTAATGACGAAAAATATGGGTTAATAGATAATTCGCAACAAGATGAGTATGAAATAGTATTAAAAGCGAGTAAGGGGGATACAATAGCATTAGAATATATTATAAAAAAATATAAAAATTTCGTTAAAGCAAAAGCGAAATCATATTTTTTAATAGGGGCAGACAAAGAAGATATAATACAAGAAGGTATGATAGGTTTATACAAAGCAGTTAGAGATTTTGATGCTACTAAAACAAATTCTTTTAGAGGATTTGCTGAAATATGCATAACTAGACAAATAATAACTGCTATAAAAACAGCAACTAGGCAAAAACATATACCGTTAAATTCCTACATATCATTAAATAAACCGATATATGATGAGGAGTCTGATAGAACTCTTTTAGATATAATAGCAACAAGCATAGTTAGTGATCCAGAAGAGCTTATAATAAGTAAAGAGGAGCTAAAACACATTCAAAGTAAGATGGATGAGCTTTTAAGTGATCTAGAACAAGAAGTATTAGAACTATACTTAAATGGTAAGTCTTATCAGTATATAGCAGACAAGCTTGGAAGAGATGTAAAATCAATAGATAATGCTCTTCAAAGAGTCAAGAGAAAATTAGAAAAACATCTTGAAAACAGGAATAATTAATAGTAAAATACTTATCATAAGCTTAATGTAAGCTATAACTAATAATATAAAAACAGGAGGTATTTCAAAATGGCTAAAGCTAAATTTGAAAGAAATAAACCACATGTTAATATAGGAACTATAGGTCACGTTGACCACGGTAAAACTACATTAACAGCTGCAATAACAAAAACTTTATTCGATAGATATCAATTAGGAGAAGCAGTAGATTTCGCTAACATAGATAAAGCTCCAGAAGAAAGAGAAAGAGGAATCACAATATCAACTGCTCACGTTGAATACGAAACTCCAAACAGACACTACGCACACGTTGACTGTCCAGGACATGCTGACTACGTTAAGAACATGATAACAGGAGCAGCTCAAATGGATGGTGCTATATTAGTTTGTTCAGCAACTGATGGACCAATGCCTCAAACAAGAGAGCATATATTATTATCAAGACAAGTTGGTGTACCATACATAGTAGTATTCTTAAACAAGTGTGATATGGTAGACGACGAAGAATTATTAGAGTTAGTTGAAATGGAAGTTAGAGACTTATTAAATGAGTACGAATTCCCAGGAGATGACACTCCAATAGTAAGAGGATCTGCTTTAATGGCATTACAAGATTCTTCTTCAGAGTGGGGAGACAAAATAGTTGAATTATTCGAGCAAATAGATGAATATATACCAGCTCCAGAAAGAGACGTTGACAAAGACTTCTTAATGCCAGTAGAAGACGTATTCTCTATAACAGGTAGAGGAACAGTTGCTACAGGTAGAGTTGAAAGAGGAGTATTAAAGGTTCAAGACGAAGTTGAAATAGTAGGACTTGCTGACGAGCCAAGAAAAGTTGTAGTAACAGGAGTAGAAATGTTCAGAAAGTTATTAGACCAAGCACAAGCTGGAGATAACATAGGAGCATTAATAAGAGGTGTACAAAGAAATGAAATAGAAAGAGGACAAGTTATGGCTAAGCCAGGAACAGTTAAGCCTCACACTAAGTTCAATGCAGAAGTATACGTTCTTAAAAAAGAAGAAGGTGGAAGACATACTCCATTCTTCGATGGATACAGACCACAATTCTACTTCAGAACAACTGACGTAACAGGAACTTGTAAGTTACCAGAAGGTACAGAAATGGTTATGCCTGGAGATAACATACAAATGACTATAGAGTTAATAAACTCAATAGCAATAGAAGAAGGATTAAGATTCGCGATAAGAGAAGGTGGAAGAACAGTAGCATCAGGTGTTGTTGCTTCTATAATAGAGTAATCTTTTCTTAGGTGATTAATCTATAGATAAAAGAGGGGTTTTAACCCCCTCTTTTTTTAAAGAGAGAAACCACAAAAACATTGACACCACTATAATTTTGTGATAACTTATACAAGGTAATGATTCAGGAAGGTAATAATACCTCAATAAATAATTAAGGTGTTATATTATTATATATATATTAATTATTATTGCATAAAAAAGTTGGAGGTGTAGCAGATGAGAGTTAAAGTAACTTTAGCATGTACAGAGTGTAATCAAAGAAACTACAACACTACTAAGAACAAGAAAAACAACCCAGACAGAATAGAATTACAAAAATACTGTAGATTCTGTAAGAAGCACACTACTCACAAAGAAACAAAATAGTTTTTTATAAGGAGTGGATTAAATGGCTGCCCAAGCAAATCAAGGCGCAGGAACTAAGAAAAAGAGAACTGGTTTAGTATCTTATATAAAAGAAACAAAACAAGAACTTAGTAGAGTTTCATGGCCAAGTAGGAAAGAATTACTTAAAAATACAGGGGTAGTTTTAACTGTAGTTATTTCATCTACTATATTAGTGTGGGTTTTAGATAGTGTATTATCTGGTGCACTAGGGCTGATACTAAAATAGAAAAGGAGAATCAAAATGTCGGAATTACAAGAAGCAAGATGGTATGTTGCACATACTTATTCAGGACATGAGAATAAGGTTAAAGCTACGATAGAAAAAGCTGTAAAAACTAGAGGTATGGAAGACTACATAAAGCAAGTAGTTGTACCTACTGAAGATGTAGTTGAAACTACTAAAACAGGGAAAGAAAAAACTAGACAACGTAAGATATTTCCAGGTTATGTTCTAGTAAAAATGATAATCACTGATGAATCTTGGTATGTCGTAAGAAATACTAAGGGAGTTACTGGATTTGTTGGACCAGGGTCTAAGCCAGTACCATTAAGTGAAGATGAAGTACTAGCTATGGGCATAGAATTAACTGAACCTAAAATAGGTAACAGCGATATCGACTTAGAAATAGGAGATGCTGTTGAAGTTTCAAACGGACCATTCGCTGGACAAGTAGGTACAGTTGAAGCGATAGACGTAGAAGCTAAAGAAGTTAAAGTGTGCATAGATGCATTTGGAAAGAAGACTCTATTTGTTGTAGAGTCAGATAGTATAGAGAAATTATAATAGTTACTCAAATATAAAAATAAGGAGGTACGAAAAATGGCTAAAAAAGTTATAGGTCAAATAAAATTACAAATACCTGCAGGAAAGGCTACTCCAGCACCACCAGTTGGTCCAGCATTAGGACAACACGGTGTTAACATAATGGGATTCACAAAAGAATTCAATGCTAAGACTGCAGATCAAGCTGGAATGATAATACCAGTTGTTATAACTGTATACCAAGATAGATCATTCTCATTCATAACAAAAACTCCACCAGCTGCAGTATTATTAAAGAAAGCTGCTGGTTTAGATACTGCATCAGGAGAACCAAACAAGAAGAAGGTTGCTACTTTATCTTCAGCTAAGATAAGAGAAATAGCTGAATTAAAGATGCCTGACTTAAACGCTGCTTCAGTAGAATCTGCTATGAGAATGATAGCTGGTACTGCAAGAAGTATGGGAATCGTTGTAGAAGACTAATTTCAAATAAATTAGACACTTCTTTAAGAAGTGGGAGGTTTAAAAACCGAATATAACCACAAGGAGGAAAATAAAAATGGCTAAAAAAGCAAAGAAATATGTAGAAGCATTAAGCAAAGTAGACAGAGCTAAATTCTACGATGCTACAGAAGCTTTAGCATTAGTTAGTGAAATAGCTACTGCTAAGTTCGATGAGACTGTTGAAGCTCATATAAAATTAGGTGTTGACTCAAGACACGCTGATCAACAAGTTAGAGGTGCTGTAGTATTACCTCACGGAACTGGTAAAACTAAGAAAGTTTTAGTTTTCGCTAAAGGTGAAAAAGCTAAGGAAGCTGAACAAGCTGGAGCTGACTTTGTAGGAGCTGAAGAATTAGTTCAAAAAATACAAGGTGAAAACTGGTTTGATTTCGATATAGTTGTTGCTACTCCAGACATGATGGGTGTAGTTGGTAGATTAGGTAGAGTATTAGGACCTAAAGGTTTAATGCCAAACCCTAAATCAGGAACAGTTACATTTGATGTAGCTAAAGCTATAGATGAAATAAAAGCAGGTAAAGTTGAGTACAGATTAGACAAAACTAACATAATACACGTTCCAGTAGGAAAAGTATCATTTGGTGGAGAAAAGTTAGCTGAAAACTTTGCAACTTTAATGGAAGCAATAGTTAAAGCTAAGCCAGCTGCTGCTAAAGGACAATACTTAAGAAGTATAACAGTTGCATCTACTATGGGACCTGGAGTTAAAATAAACCCAGCTAAAATAGCAGAATAATAAAAACTGTTGACATGGCTAAACAAAAATGTTAATATAACATTTGTTGATATAAAAAAGAATAGATTTGCCGTAGACAGTAGGTGCTTAAGGGCTTAATATCCTACCGAGGTTTTAGATAAATTGAAATTACTAAAGCTTTTGTTGTCTACTTTTAGACACGAAAGCTTTTTTAAATGAGATTGCGGCGAATACTAAACCTAATCAGGTGAAGGAGGTGCACATCTAGATGAGAAAAGCTATAGAACTTAAATCACAAGTTGTGGCTGAAATAGTTGAAAAATTAGAAAAGTCATCTGCTGCTGTTGTTGTTGATTACAAAGGATTAACAGTTGAAGAGGTTACTGAACTAAGAAAGAAAATGAGAGAAGCTGGTGTTGAATACAAAGTATACAAAAACACTTTAGTTAGAAAAGCTGCTAAAGAAGTTGGTATAGAACAATTCAACGATGAATTATTAGTTGGAACTAATGCAATAGCTTTCGGATACGAAGACCCTGTTGCTCCAGCTAGAATATTAAAAGAATTCATGGATTCTCATCCAAAAATGCAATTAAAGATGGGTATAGTAGAAGGAGAATTCTACAACGAGTCTCAAATAGTTGAGTTCGCTAACATACCATCAAGAGAAGTTCTTCTTGCAAAATTACTTGGAAGCTTAAAAGCTCCAATGTCAAACTTCGCATACTTATTAGATGCAATGATAAAGAAACAAGAAGGTCAAGAAGCTTAATAAACATTAACCAAGAAAAAATTGGATTGGTTATATAATTAATTAAAAATTAACGAAAATAATTCGGAGGTGCTAAAAATGACAATAGAACAAATATTAGAAGCTATAGAAAATATGAAAGTTTTAGAATTAAATGAATTAGTTAAAGCTGCTGAAGAAAAATTCGGTGTATCTGCTTCAGCTCCAGTTATGATGGCTGGTGCAGTTGCTGGTGGAGCTGCTGAAGAAAAGACAGAATTCGACGTAGTATTAGCTAACGCTGGTTCTTCAAAAGTTGGAGTTATAAAAGCTGTTAGAGAAATAACTGGATTAGGATTAAAAGAAGCTAAGGAATTAGTTGACAACGCTCCTAAGACATTAAAAGAAGGAGTTTCTAAAGAAGAAGCTGACCAAATGAAAGAAAAATTAGAAGCTGCTGGAGCTTCAGTAGAAGTTAAGTAGTTTTCTTTTAAGAGGTGTCCTGTTTGGGGCACCTTTTTTGTTTTCTAAAAAAATATGTAAAAAATGAGAATTTTAGTTTAATATTTTGCGCATAATAAATAATGCATATTTTGTAGGATAAATTAAATGTAAAGAATAGAATAATATACATATTGAAAAATGCTTGACATTATGATAAAATTATTAGATGCGTTAGAATAAACTATGGTTTTATTTTTTATTATTGAGAGGTGAAAAGTGAATGCCACATCCTGTCACGATAGGTAAAAGAACTAGAATGAGCTTTTCTAAGATAAAAGAAATAGCTGATGTGCCAAATCTTATAGAATTACAAGTTGATTCTTATAAGTGGTTTATCGAAGATGGATTAAAAGAAGTTTTCGAAGACATATCTCCAATAGAAGATTACACAGGTAATCTTATATTAGAATTTGTTGATTACTCTTTAGACGATAAGCCTAAGTATGACATAGAAGAATGTAAAGATAGAGATGCCACATACTGTGCACCTCTAAAAGTTAAGGTTAGACTTATAAATAAGGAAACTGGGGAAATAAAAGAGCAAGAAGTATTTATGGGAGATTTCCCTTTAATGACAGAAAAAGGAACTTTCATAATAAATGGTGCTGAGAGAGTTATAGTAAGTCAGTTAGTTAGATCTCCTGGCGTTTACTATGCTTTAGAGAGAGATAAAACAGGTAAGAAGTTAATATCATCTACTGTAATCCCTAACAGAGGAGCATGGTTAGAATACGAAACAGATTCTAATGATGTAATATCTGTAAGAGTTGACAGAACTAGAAAGCAACCAGTAACAGTATTATTAAGAGCTCTAGGAATAGGTACGGATGCAGAAATAATCGAACTTCTTGGAGAAGATGAGAGATTAGCTGCAACATTAGAAAAAGATAATACTACTTCTGTTGAAGAAGGTTTAATTGAGATATACAAGAAGTTAAGACCGGGTGAACCACCAACAGTAGAAAGTGCATCATCATTATTAAATGCATTATTCTTTGATGCTAAGAGATATGACTTAGCAAAAGTAGGTAGATATAAGTTTAACAAAAAGCTTGCTCTATGCTACAGAATAATGAACAGAGTTTCAGCTGAAGATATAGTTAATCCAGAAACTGGAGAAGTATTTGTAAAAGCTGGAGAAAAAATAAGCTACGAAGTAGCTAAGGATATTCAAAATTCTGGAATAAACGTAGTTAGTTTATTACTAGATGATGAAAAGACTGCTAAGGTTATAGGTAATAACTTTGTTGATATAAAATCACATATAGAATTCAATATAGATGATTTAAATATAAAAGAAAAAGTTCATTACCCAACTTTAAAAGAGATAATGGATGAATATAGTGACGAAGAAGAAATAAAAGAAGCTATAAAATCTAGAATAAAAGAGCTTATACCAAAGCATATACTATTAGATGACATAATAGCATCTATAAACTACCAATTCAACTTATTCCATGAAATAGGTTACATAGATGATATAGATCATTTAGGTAACAGAAGAATAAGATCAGTTGGTGAGTTATTACAAAACCAAGTTAGAATAGGTTTATCTAGAATGGAAAGAGTTATAAAGGAAAGAATGACTGTTCAAGACATGGAAGCAATAACTCCTCAAGCTCTAGTTAACATAAGACCTGTTTCTGCTGCTATAAAAGAATTCTTCGGTAGTTCACAGTTATCTCAGTTCATGGATCAAACTAACCCATTATCTGAGTTAACACACAAGAGAAGATTATCTGCACTAGGACCAGGGGGTCTTTCAAGAGAAAGAGCTGGGTTCGAAGTTCGTGACGTTCATCATTCTCACTACGGAAGAATGTGTCCTATAGAGACACCAGAAGGACCAAACATCGGTCTTATAAACTCATTAGGTACTTATGCTAAGATAAATGAATTTGGTTTCATAGAATCTCCTTATAGAAAAGTAGATAAGGAAAATGGTAGAGTAACTGATGAGATACATTACTTAACAGCTGATGAAGAAGATTTATTCATAAGAGCTCAGGCTAATGAACCATTAGAAGAAGATGGAACATTCATAAATAAGAGATTAGTATGTAGAACTAAAAATGGTGCTGTTGAACTAGTTCCAGTATCAAGAGTTGACTACATGGATATATCTCCAAAGCAAGTTGTTTCTATAGCAACTGCAATGATACCATTCTTAGAAAATGACGATGCCAACCGTGCGCTGATGGGATCGAACATGCAACGTCAAGCAGTACCTCTAGTGAGAAGAGAAGCTCCAATCATAGGTACAGGGGTTGAGTACAGAGCTGCTAAAGACTCTGGAGCAGTTGTTGTTGCTAAGAACTCTGGTATAGCTGATAGAGTTACAGCTGATGAAATAATAATTAAAAGAGAAGATGGAAACAAAGATAGATATAAATTACTTAAGTTTAAGCGTTCAAACCAAGGTACTTGTATAAATCAAACTCCTATAATAAATAAAGGAGATAAGATAGAAAAAGGTGATGTTATAGCTGACGGACCTTCAACAGATCTTGGAGAAGTAGCATTAGGAAGAAACTGCTTCATAGCGTTCATGACTTGGGAAGGTTATAACTACGAAGATGCCATCTTAATAAATGAAAGATTAGTTAAAGAAGATAGATTATCAACAATTCATATAGAAGAATATGAATGTGAAGCTAGAGATACTAAGTTAGGACCTGAAGAAATAACTAGAGATATACCTAACGTTGGAGAAAGTGCTATAAAGAACTTAGACGAAAGAGGTATAATCAGAATAGGTGCTGAAGTAGATTCTGGAGATATATTAGTTGGTAAAGTAACTCCAAAAGGAGAAACTGAGCTTACTGCAGAAGAAAGATTACTTCGTGCTATATTCGGAGAAAAAGCTAGAGAAGTTAGAGATACTTCACTTAAGGTTCCTCATGGAGAATCTGGTATAATAGTTGATGTTAAAGTGTTCACTAGAGAAAATGGTGACGATTTATCTCCAGGTGTTAATGAATTAGTTAGATGTTATATAGCTAAGAAGAGAAAGATAACTGTTGGGGATAAAATGGCCGGACGTCATGGTAATAAAGGGGTTATATCTAGAATCTTACCAGAAGAAGATATGCCATTCATGCCAGACGGAACACCATTAGATATAGTTCTTAACCCACAAGGTATACCATCTCGTATGAACATCGGACAGGTTCTTGAAGTTCATTTAGGTCTTGCTGCTAAGGCTTTAGGATGGCATGTTGCTACATCAGTATTTGATGGTGCAAAAGAGCCAGATATAAGAAAAGCATTAGTTGAAGCTGGATACCCAGAAGATGGAAAGATAACTTTATATGATGGTAGAACAGGTGATACTTTCGATAACCCAATAACAGTTGGATACATGTACATGTTAAAACTACATCACTTAGTTGATGATAAGTTACATGCTAGAAGTACAGGACCATACTCATTAGTAACTCAACAACCACTAGGTGGTAAAGCACAATTCGGTGGACAAAGATTCGGTGAGATGGAGGTTTGGGCTCTAGAAGCATACGGAGCTGCTCATATACTTCAAGAAATACTTACTGTTAAATCTGACGACGTTGTAGGACGTGTTAGAGCATACGAAGCAATCGTAAAAGGTGAAAATATACCTGAACCAGGAATACCAGAATCATTCAAGGTTCTTATAAAAGAACTTCAAAGTTTATGCTTAGATGTAAAGGTATTAACTGATGAAGATCAAGAAATAGAAGTCAGAGAATCACTAGATGTAGAAGAAACTACTGGTGAATTTGAATTAGATATAATAGAAAATGTTAAAGAAATGGAAGATGACCATATAATAGAAGAAATCGAAGAAGAAGATTTCGAGAATGGTGATATGGATAACATTGAATTTGAAGAAGACATAGTTTATGATGAAATAGACTATGATGATACAGAAGACTTTGATGTATAATATTTTTATTAATGTAAATATCAAATAGAAGGGAGAGAACTCCTTGTTTGAATTAAACAATTTTGAGTCGATAAAGATAGCACTAGCTTCTCCAGAGAAAATAAGACAATGGTCTAGAGGAGAAGTAAAAAAGCCTGAAACTATAAACTACCGTACACTAAAACCAGAAAAAGATGGTCTTTTCTGTGAAAGAATATTTGGACCTCAAAAAGACTGGGAATGTCACTGTGGTAAATATAGAAGAGTAAGATACAAAGGTGTAGTTTGTGATAGATGTGGAGTAGAAGTTACTAAAGCTAAAGTAAGAAGAGAAAGAATGGGACATATAGAGCTAGCAGCTCCTATGTCTCATATCTGGTACTTCAAAGGGATACCAAGTAGAATGGGACTTTTACTTGATATGTCTCCTAGATCTTTAGAGAAGATACTATACTTTGCTTCATACGTAGTAGTTGATCCAGGAGAAACTGGATTAAATGCTAAGCAATTATTAACAGAAAAAGAATACAGAACTGCAGTTGATAAGTATGGATACAATACTTTCACAGTAGGTATGGGTGCTGAAGCTGTAAAACAATTATTACAAAATATTGATTTAGAGCAAGAAAGCAAAGAGTTAAGAGCTGACCTTAAGGACAGCACTGGACAAAAGAGAGTTAGAACTATAAGAAGATTAGAAGTTGTGGAAGCATTCAGAAAGTCAGGAAACAAGCCTGAGTGGATGATATTAGATGCTATTCCAGTAATACCACCAGATTTAAGACCAATGGTACAACTTGATGGTGGAAGATTTGCAACTTCTGACCTAAATGATTTATACAGAAGAGTTATAAATAGAAATAACAGATTAAAGAGATTATTAGAACTTGGAGCTCCTGACATAATCGTTAGAAATGAAAAGAGAATGCTTCAAGAAGCTGTAGATGCTTTAATCGACAATGGTAGAAGAGGTAGACCTGTAACAGGACCTGGTAATAGACCACTTAAGTCTTTATCAGACATGCTAAAAGGTAAGCAAGGACGTTTCCGTCAAAACTTACTTGGTAAGCGTGTTGACTACTCAGGACGTTCAGTTATAGTTGTTGGACCAGAACTTAAATTCTATCAATGTGGTCTTCCAAAGAAAATGGCCCTTGAATTATTCAAGCCATTCGTTATGGATAGATTAGTTAAAGAAGGTTATGCACACAACATAAAGAGTGCAAAAACTATAGTAGAAAAAGTTAAGCCAGAAGTTTGGGATGTTTTAGAAGAAGTTATAAAGAGTCATCCAGTTCTACTTAACCGTGCTCCTACTCTACACAGACTTGGTATACAAGCATTTGAACCTGTATTAGTAGAAGGTAAAGCAATAAAACTACATCCACTAGTATGTACAGCGTACAACGCTGACTTCGACGGTGACCAGATGGCGGTTCACGTTCCTTTATCAGTAGAAGCACAAGCAGAAGCAAGATTCTTAATGCTATCTGTAAACAACATACTTGCACCTAAAGATGGTACACCAATAACTACTCCTTCTCAGGATATGGTTCTAGGTTGTTACTACTTAACAATAGAAGACCAAGGTGGAGAAAAAGGAACAGGTACAATATTTAAAGATTACAATGAAATGTTACTTGCTTATGAGAATAAAGCGGTTGAATTACATTCATTAGTAAAGATGAGAGTTGTACTTGAAGATGGAAGAAGTTCTTTAGTTGAAAGTACAGTAGGTAGATTTATATTCAATGAAAATATACCTCAAGACTTAGGATTTGTTGATAGAGAGAAAGATCCATTTGGATTAGAAGTTGATTTCTTAGTTGACAAAAAATCTCTAGGTAAAATAATAGATAAGTGTTTCAGAAGACATGGAAACACTAGAACAGCTATGATGTTAGACCACATAAAATCTTTAGGATTTAAATTCTCTACTAGAGGTGGTATAACAGTTGCCGTTGCAGATATGAAGATACCTGAAGAGAAGAAGGATCATATAGCAGCTGCAGAAGAAAAAGTTGATAAATATGAAAAAGCATATAGAAGAGGTCTTATATCTGACGAAGAAAGATATGAAAGAGTTATAGAAACTTGGACAGAGACTACTGAAAAAGTTACAGATGCTCTTATGTCAGGTCTAGAAAGGCTTAATAATATATTCATAATGGCTCACTCTGGAGCCAGAGGTTCTAAGAACCAGATAAGACAGTTAGCTGGTATGCGTGGTCTGATGGCCAATGCATCTGGTAAAACAGTTGAAGTTCCAGTTAAATCTAACTTCCGTGAAGGGTTAACAGTAATGGAATACTTCACATCATCACATGGTGCTAGAAAAGGTCTTGCCGATACAGCGCTTCGTACAGCCGATTCAGGTTACTTAACAAGAAGACTTGTTGATGTCAGTCAAGATGTTATAGTAAGAGAAATAGACTGTGGAACTAGTGATGTAACAGAAGTTACTGCAATAAAAGATGGAAACGAAGTAATAGAAGAACTATACGATAGAATTGTTGGAAGATATACTATAGCTCCTATAGTAAATCCTACAACTGGTGAAGTTATAGTTGAAGCTGATGCTATGATACAAGAAGCTGATGCTGATAGAATAGTTGAAGCTGGAATAGAAAAAGTTGAAATAAGAACAGTTCTTAACTGTAAGACAAACCACGGAGTTTGTTCTAAGTGTTATGGTAGAAACCTTGCAACAGGTAAGGAAGTAAACATAGGTGAAGCTGTAGGTATAATAGCTGCTCAATCAATCGGGGAGCCAGGAACACAGCTTACAATGCGTACATTCCATACAGGTGGGGTTGCCGGTGGAGATATAACTCAAGGTCTTCCAAGGGTTGAGGAATTATTCGAAGCCAGAAAACCAAAAGGTTTAGCAGTTATAACAGAAGTTGCTGGTAGAGTTGAAATAGATGAAACTGGTAAGAGAAAAGAAGTAGCTGTAATACCACAAGAAGGAGAAACTCAAGTATATGCAATACCTTACGGATCAAGAATAAGAGTTAAGCAAGGTCAAATGGTTGAAGCAGGAGATCCATTAACTCAAGGTTCTATAAATCCACATGATATAGTAAGAGTACAAGGTATAAGTGGAGTTCAAAACTATATAGTTAAAGAAGTTCAAAGAGTTTATAGAATGCAAGGGGTTGACGTTAACGATAAGCATATAGAAGTTATAGTTAGACAAATGCTATCTAAAGTTAAGGTTGAAGATCCAGGAGATACAGAATTATTACCAGGTGGTTATGAAGATGTATTAACATTCAATAAATGTAATGAAGAAGCTATTGCTAACGGTTTAAGACCAGCAGTTGCTAAGAGAACTTTACTTGGTATAACTAAAGCTTCTCTTGCTACAGAATCATTCTTATCTGCAGCTTCATTCCAAGAAACAACAAGAGTTCTTACTGAAGCAGCTATAAAAGGTAAGGAAGATCACTTAATAGGTCTTAAAGAGAATGTTATAATAGGTAAATTAATACCAGCAGGAACAGGTATGAAGAGATACAAGAACATAGCTGTTGAAAAAATTGAAGAGTAAGCTTGAACTAGCCGATTAATAGCTAGAAAGTAACTTGACAGTAATTATGTCTGGTGATAAAATGTTAAAGTGTGCAATTGAAAGTTATCTAAGAGCTTATGGCTCTTAGAGTTTTCAATTGGACTTTATATAATTAAAGAACTAGCAGCACCAAACTGCAAAGAGCTAAAACCACAGGAATGTGAGTTAATAGACATTTAATTGTGAGTAACGTAAGTTACTATGAATCAATATGCTTTCATATTGATGTAGTTGGCGGTCATTAAGATCGAAAATTTGGAAAAGGAGGTGCAGATGATGCCAACAATTAACCAATTAGTTCGTAAAAGAAGACAAGCAATAGAAAAGAAATCTACTGCTCCAGCATTACAAAAAGGGTACGATTCTTTACACAAGAAATCTACTAACACAAGTTCACCACAAAAAAGAGGAGTTTGTACTTCAGTTAAAACAGTAACTCCTAAGAAACCTAACTCAGCTTTAAGAAAAGTTGCCAGAGTTAGATTAACAAACGGAATAGAAGTTTCTGCTTATATACCAGGTGAAGGACACAACTTACAAGAGCATAGTGTTGTTCTTATAAGAGGAGGAAGAGTAAAAGACCTTCCAGGGGTTAGATACCACATATTAAGAGGTACATTAGATACTGCAGGTGTTGATAAGAGAATGCAAGCAAGATCTAAGTACGGTGCTAAGAGACCTAAAGCTGCAAAGAAATAGTAAAAATTAACAATTGATTATAGTGCGGTGCTTTAAATATATATAGATATTTATGGCATCACGGCATATTATGATGTCGAGTACCTATGATTTAATAATATCAAATAATTAAGGAGGGAAGCAAAATGCCAAGAAAAGGTAATGTTCCAAAGAGAGAAGTATTAGCTGATCCAATGTATGGAAGTAAAGTTGTTACTAAGTTAATAAACAATTTAATGATAGATGGAAAAAAAGGAAAAGCTCAAACAATAGTATATGATGCTTTTGCTTTAGTAGCTGAAAGAACAGGAGAAGAAGCCATAGAAGTATTCAACAGAGCTATGGATAACATAATGCCTGTTTTAGAAGTTAAAGCTAGAAGAGTTGGTGGAGCTAACTACCAAGTTCCAGTTGAAGTTAGACCAGAAAGAAGACAAACTTTAGGTTTAAGATGGTTAGTAAACTACACTAGAGCTCGTGGAGAAAAAGGAATGGTTGAAAAGTTAGCGAAAGAAATAATGGACGCTGCAAACAACACAGGAGCTTCAGTTAAGAAGAAAGAAGATACTCATAAGATGGCAGAGGCTAATAAAGCATTTGCTCACTACAGATTCTAATAGTAGGATATAAAGATACCTTTTAAGGGATATCGTAAGGAGGAGAACCATGGCTAGAAAGTTTCCTTTAGAAAGAACTAGAAATATAGGAATCATGGCTCATATAGATGCAGGAAAAACTACTACTACAGAAAGAATCCTATTCTATACAGGGCAAACACATAAAATAGGAGAAACTCACGAAGGAGCTTCTCAAATGGACTGGATGGAGCAAGAGAAGGAAAGAGGTATAACAATAACTTCTGCCGCTACTACTGCTGCATGGAGAGACCATAGAATAAACATAATAGATACACCAGGACACGTCGACTTCACAGTTGAGGTTGAAAGATCTCTAAGAGTTCTTGACGGTTCAGTTGCTGTATTCTGTGCTAAAGGTGGGGTTGAACCTCAATCTGAGAACGTATGGAGACAAGCTGATAACTACGGTGTACCTAGAATAGCATTCGTAAATAAAATGGACATCATGGGTGCAGACTTCTTTAACGTTGTATCAATGATGAGAGAAAGATTAAATGCAAATGCTGTACCAATGCAATTACCAATAGGTAAAGAAGATTGGTTAGAAGGTGAAGTTGACTTATTAGAAATGAAAGCTCATATCTATAAAGACGACTTAGGAAAAGAAATAGAAATAACTGAAATACCAGAAGATATGAAAGAATTAGCTCAAGAGTGGAGAGAAAAAATGGTTGAAGCAGTAGCTGAAACTGATGAAGATCTAATGATGAAATATCTTGAAGGTGAAGAGCCAACTATAGAAGAGTTAAAAACTGCTATAAGAAAGGCTACTATAGCTTGTGAAATGAACCCAGTATTCTGTGGATCTGCTTACAAGAACAAAGGTGTTCAGTTATTATTAGATGCAGTTGTTGATTATTTACCAGCTCCAACTGATATAGCTGCTATAAAAGGTATATTAGAAAATGGTGAAGAAGCAGAAAGACACTCATCTGATGAAGAACCATTCTCAGCTTTAGCATTCAAAATAATGACTGACCCATTCGTTGGTAAGTTAGCATTCTTCAGAGTTTACTCTGGAATAATGCAAGGTGGATCATACGTACTAAACTCTACTAAAGGTAAGAGAGAAAGAATAGGACGTATACTACAAATGCATGCTAATACAAGAGAAGAAATAACAGAAGTATACGCAGGAGACATAGCTGCAGCAGTAGGATTAAAAGATACTACTACTGGAGATACTTTATGTGATCCAGCTAATCCAATAATACTTGAATCTATGGAATTCCCTGAGCCAGTTATATCTGTTGCTATAGAGCCTAAGTCTAAAGCAGCTCAAGAAAAGATGGGTATAGCTCTTCAAAAATTAGCTGAAGAGGATCCAACTTTCAGAGTTAAGACTGATGAAGAAACAGGACAAACTATAATATCTGGTATGGGTGAATTACACTTAGAGATAATAGTTGATAGATTATTAAGAGAATTCAAAGTTGAAGCTAACGTTGGTGCTCCACAAGTTGCTTACAGAGAAACTATAACTCAACCAGTAGATGTTGAATACAAGTACTCTAAGCAATCAGGAGGTAGAGGACAATACGGACACGTTAAGATCAGAGTTAATCCTCAAGAGCCAGGTGCTGGTTACAAGTTTGAAAACAAAACTGTTGGTGGATCTGTTCCTAAGGAATATGTTGGACCAACTGATGCAGGTATACAAGGTGCAATGCAATCTGGTATAGTTGCTGGATACCCAGTTGTTGACGTTGCTGTTGAATTATACGATGGTTCTTACCATGAAGTCGATTCATCAGAAATGGCATTCAAGATGGCTGGTTCTATGGCTATGAAGGAAGCTATGAAGAAAGGTAATGCAGTATTACTCGAGCCTTACTTCAAAGTTGAAGTTGTTACTCCAGAAGAGTACATGGGAGATGTTATGGGTGGATTAAACTCTAAGAGAGGTTTAATACAAGGTATGGAAGCTAGATCTGGTGCACAAGTTATAAATGCATTCGTTCCACTTTCAGAAATGTTTGGATACTCTACTGAGTTAAGATCATCTACTCAAGGTCGTGCAACATACACAATGATATTCGACCACTACGAGCAAGTTCCAGCTTCAGTTGCTAAGAAAATAGCTGAAGGAAAATAATAATTTTTTTAAAAATAAGTATAATAAGTAAGACGAGGTTACCTCGTCTTACATAAAATATATATAGGGAGGTATTTCAAAATGGCTAAAGCTAAATTTGAAAGAAATAAGCCGCACGTTAATATAGGAACTATAGGACACGTTGACCACGGTAAAACTACATTAACAGCTGCAATAACAAAAACTTTATTCGATAGATATCAATTAGGAGAAGCAGTAGATTTCGCTAACATAGATAAAGCTCCAGAAGAAAGAGAAAGAGGAATCACAATATCAACTGCTCACGTTGAATACGAAACTCCAAACAGACACTACGCACACGTTGACTGTCCAGGACATGCTGACTACGTTAAGAACATGATAACAGGAGCAGCTCAAATGGATGGTGCTATATTAGTTTGTTCAGCAACTGATGGACCAATGCCTCAAACAAGAGAGCATATATTATTATCAAGACAAGTTGGTGTACCATACATAGTAGTATTCTTAAACAAGTGTGATATGGTAGACGACGAAGAATTATTAGAGTTAGTTGAAATGGAAGTTAGAGACTTATTAAATGAGTACGAATTCCCAGGAGATGACACTCCAATAGTAAGAGGATCTGCTTTAATGGCATTACAAGATTCTTCTTCAGAGTGGGGAGACAAAATAGTTGAATTATTCGAGCAAATAGATGAATATATACCAGCTCCAGAAAGAGACGTTGACAAAGACTTCTTAATGCCAGTAGAAGACGTATTCTCTATAACAGGTAGAGGAACAGTTGCTACAGGTAGAGTTGAAAGAGGAGTATTAAAGGTTCAAGACGAAGTTGAAATAGTAGGACTTGCTGACGAGCCAAGAAAAGTTGTAGTAACAGGAGTAGAAATGTTCAGAAAGTTATTAGACCAAGCACAAGCTGGAGATAACATAGGAGCATTAATAAGAGGTGTACAAAGAAATGAAATAGAAAGAGGACAAGTTATGGCTAAGCCAGGAACAGTTAAGCCTCACACTAAGTTCAATGCAGAAGTATACGTTCTTAAAAAAGAAGAAGGTGGAAGACATACTCCATTCTTCGATGGATACAGACCACAATTCTACTTCAGAACAACTGACGTAACAGGAACTTGTAAGTTACCAGAAGGTACAGAAATGGTTATGCCTGGAGATAACATACAAATGACTATAGAGTTAATAAACTCAATAGCAATAGAAGAAGGATTAAGATTCGCAATAAGAGAAGGTGGAAGAACAGTAGCATCAGGTGTTGTTGCTTCTATAATAGAGTAATCTTTTCTTAAGTGATTAATCTATATATAAAGGGGGAGCTTGCTCCCTCTTTTTTGATATAAGTAATAAAAATGAAATAAAGTGATAAAATGTTAGTTATATTTATTTGACAATGGAGACAAAATTTTATATACTAAATGAGTGCCTTGGAAAAGGACACAAATCGAGTTTGTTCCTAAGTTTTACATAAAAAAATAAACTTTGTAAAATTATAAAAAAAACTTGAAAAATAGTAAAAAATGATTTAAAATATAATAGTGTGCTTGAGAGATACGAAAATATAAACTAAATCTTAGTTAAGGGCGACCGACTGTCGAGTGAAAAAACACAACACACCCGGAAGTGTGTATCGGCATAAGTCGTGCGTAACTAAAAGATAACGTGCGATAAAGGAGGGAAAATACAATGGCTAAAAATGAACAAATAAGAATAAGATTAAAGTCATATGATCACAAATTATTAGATTTTTCAGCTGCTAAAATAGTTGAAACTGCTAAGAAAGCTGGATCACAAGTTTCAGGACCTGTGCCACTACCAACAGAAAAGCAAGTAGTAACTATATTAAGAGCTGTTCATAAGTACAAAGACTCTAGAGAGCAATTCGAAATAAGAACTCACAAGAGATTAATAGACATAGCTAACCCAACACCTAAGACAGTTGACTCATTAATGAGATTAGACTTACCAGCTGGTGTTGATATAGAAATAAAGTTATAATAGCAACCTAAGATACTTATCCTATAAGGTAACTATCTTAGAATGATTATACAATAGTATAATCCGCTGTAAGATTATAGGAGGTGCTAATATGAAAGGAATATTAGGAAAAAAAGTTGGAATGACTCAAATATTCACTGAAGAAGGTATAGTAGTACCAGTAACAGTGGTTGAGGCAGGACCAGTAGTTGTAACTCAAGTTAAAACAACTGAAAAAGATGGATACAACGCAGTTCAAGTTGGTTTTGAAGATGCTAAAGAAAAATCTTTAAACAAGCCTCAAAAAGGTCATTTAGCTGCTGCTAATGTATTAAAGAAACACTTAAAAGAATTCAGAGTAGAATCTACAGAAGAATACTCAGTTGGACAAGAAATAAAGGCTGATTTATTCGCTGCAGGTGAAAAAATAGATGTAACTGGAACAAGTAAAGGTAAGGGATTCCAAGGTCCTATAAAGAGACATGGACAATCTAGAGGCCCTGAATCTCACGGTTCTAGATACCACAGAAGACCAGGTTCAATGGGAGCATGTTCTTTCCCAGGTAGAGTTTTCAAAAACAAAAAATTAGCTGGACACATGGGTAGCGTTAAAGTTACTATACAAAACTTAGAAGTTGTTAAAGTAGATGCTGATAAGAACCTTATATTAGTTAAGGGTGCTATACCAGGAGCTAAAGGTTCAGTAGTAACTATAAAGGAAGCTGTTAAAGCTTCTAAATAATAACTAACCTAAGAAAGGAGGAAGCACAATGCCAAAATTAAATGTATTAAATATAACTGGACAAAACGTTGGGGAAATAGAATTAGCTGATGCTATATTCAACGTAGAAGTTAACGAACACGTTTTATATGAAGTTGTTAAAAATCAATTAGCAAACAAGAGACAAGGTACTCAATCTGCTAAAACTAGAGCAGAAGTTAGAGGTGGCGGAAGAAAACCTTGGAAACAAAAAGGAACAGGTAGAGCTAGACAAGGTTCTATAAGAGCTGTACAATGGGTTGGCGGAGGAGTTGCTTTTGCACCTAAGCCAAGAGATTACAGATATACTTTACCTAAGAAAGTTAGAAGATTAGCTATGAAATCTGCTTTATCTTCAAAAGTTCAAAATGGTGAAATGATAGTATTAGATGCTTTAACAATGGAAGCTCCTAAGACTAAAGAATTCGCTGCTATATTAAAGAACATAAACGCTGCTAAGAAAGCTTTAGTAGTAACTGCTGAAAACAACGAAAACGTAATAAGATCAGCTAGAAACATAGAAGGTGTTGCAACTGCTACAGTTAACACTATAAATGTTTACGATATATTAAAGTATGATTCATTCATAATAACTACAGACGCTGTTAAAAAAGTGGAGGAGGTGTACGCATAATGACTAATCCACATGATATAATAATAAAGCCAGTTGTTACTGAACAAAGTATGACTGAGATGGTTGGAAAGAAATACACTTTTGTTGTTGCTAAGAGTGCAAACAAAACTGAAATAAAGAAAGCTGTAGAAGCTATATTCGGAGTTAATGTTGAAAAAGTTAACACATTAAACTACGATGGAAAAGTTAAGAGAATGGGTAGATACGAAGGAAGAACTGCAAGCTTCAAGAAAGCAGTAGTTAAATTAGCTGCTGATAGCAAAGAAATAGAATTCTTCCAAGGTATGTAATTTAACCCTAGTAAACGAAGGAGGGAAAACAGATGGCTATAAAAAAGTTTAAACCAACTTCTCCTGCCTTAAGACAAATGACAGTTTTAGTTTCTGATGAGATAACTTGCAATGAACCAGAAAAATCTCTTTTAGTTTCATTAAAGAAGAACTCTGGTAGAAATGCTCACGGTAAAATAACTGTTCGTCACAGAGGTGGAGGAAACAGAAGAAAATATAGAATAATAGATTTCAAAAGAAATAAAGACGGAGTACCTGCAAAGGTTGCTACTGTTGAATACGATCCAAACAGAACAGCTAACATAGCTTTATTACACTATGCAGATGGTGAAAAGAGATATATATTAGCACCTGTTGGAATAAATGTTGGAGATACATTATTATCAGGACCAACAGCTGACATAAAGCCAGGAAATGCATTAGCATTAAAGGACATGCCAGTAGGTACTGTAATACACAATATAGAATTAAAGCCAGGAAAAGGAGCTCAATTAGTAAGATCTGCTGGAGTTTCTGCTCAATTAATGGCTAAAGAAGGAAAGAAAGCTTTATTAAGATTACCATCAGGAGAAATGAGATTCGTTTCTATAGAGTGTAAAGCTACTATAGGACAAGTTGGTAACATAGAACACGGTAACGTTGTTATAGGTAAAGCAGGTAGAAAGAGACATATGGGTATAAGACCTACAGTTAGAGGTTCTGTAATGAACCCTTGTGACCATCCACACGGTGGTGGGGAAGGTAGAACTTCAATAGGTAGACCTTCACCAGTTACTCCATGGGGTAAACCAGCTCTTGGATACAAAACTAGAAAGAAAAACAAAGCTTCTGATAAGTTAATAGTATCAAGAAGAACTAAGTAATAGATTTACTTTTGCTCGGAAAGGAGGAGTTTAAATGTCAAGATCAACTAAAAAAGGACCTTTCGTACATGCGAGACTTTTAAAGAAAATAGAGGCTATGAACGCTAGTGGAAATAAAGAAGTTATAAAAACTTGGTCAAGAAGTTCAACTATATTCCCTCAAATGGTAGAACATACTATAGCTGTTCATGATGGAAGAAGACATGTACCTGTATTTATAACAGAAGACATGGTTGGACACAAGTTAGGAGAATTCGTTCCTACAAGAACTTTCAAAGGACACAAGGACGACGAAAAATCTAATAAGAGAAAATAATTAATTTTTCGCTAAGGAAGGAGGAATAGCAAATGGAAGCAAAAGCTACTGCTAAATATGTACGTGTATCACCAAGAAAAGCAGGACAAATCTGCAGCCTTGTTAGAGGAAAAAATGTAGACGAAGCGTTAGCAATATTAAAGTTCACTCCAAGAGGAGCAGCTGATATAATAGCTAAGGTTGTTAAGTCTGCTAAGGCAAACGCTGAAAATAACCATGAGATGAACGTTGAAAATTTATACGTTGCATCAATAGTTGCAAACCAAGGACCAACAATGAAGAGATTCATGCCTAGAGCTATGGGACGTGCAACAATGATAAGAAAAAGAACTTCTCACATAGAGGTTGTTCTTAAGGAAAGAAAATAATAAATAGATAGGAGGGAAAGTAATGGGTCAAAAGGTTAATCCACACGGACTAAGAGTCGGTGTTATAAAAGATTGGGACTCAAGATGGTTCGCAGATAAAAAAGAGTTCGGAAATTTATTATTAGAAGACCATAATATACGTAAATTCTTAAAGAATAGATTATATTCTTCAGGAGTTGCGAAGATAGAAATAGAAAGATCAGCAAACAAGGTTAAGATAGACTTACACGTTGCTAAGCCAGGTGTAGTTATAGGAAAAGCTGGTGCTGGTATAGAAGCTTTAAAAGCTGAATTAGAAAAAATGACTAAGAAGACTGTTATAGTTAACATAGTTGAAGTTAGAAACCCAGATAAAGATGCTCAATTAGTGGCAGAAAATATAGCATTAGCTATAGAAAGAAGGGTTGCTTTCAGAAGAGCTATGAAACAAGCTATACAAAGAGCTATGAAGTCTGGAGTTAAAGGTATAAAAGTTTCTGCTTCAGGAAGATTAGGTGGAGCTGAAATGGCTAGAACTGAAGGATACAGTGAAGGAAATGTACCTCTTCAAACATTAAGAGCTGATATAGATTACGGTTTCGCTGAAGCTAACACTACTTACGGGAAAACTGGTATAAAAGTTTGGATATGTAACGGAGAAGTTCTTCCAACTAGAAACGGTGTAAACCCAAGAGAAGATAGAAGAGACAACAGAAGAAACAACAAGAGAAACGATAGAAGAGATAACAGAAGAAACGATAGAAGAGGGAATGATAGAGGAAACAACAGAGGACAAAGACCTCAAGGACAAAGACCTCAAGGATCAAGACCTCAAAGAACTGAAAAGAAAGATAACTAATATTAAAAAGGTTCGAGGAAGGAGGAAATACTCATGTTAATGCCAAAAAGAGTAAAGCGTCGTAGAGTTCATAGAGGAAGTATGGCTGGAAAAGCTCACAAGGGTAACAAAGTTACTTACGGTGAGTTCGGACTAGTTGCTTTAGAAGCTTCTTGGATAACTTCTAACCAAATAGAAGCTGCCAGAATCGCTATGACTAGATCTATAAAAAGAGGGGGAAAAGTTTGGATAAAAATATTCCCACATAAACCAGTAACAAGAAAACCTGCTGAAACTCGTATGGGTGCCGGTAAAGGTTCACCAGAATACTGGGTAGCAGTTGTTAAGCCAGGAAGAGTTATGTTCGAATTAGCAGGTGTTTCTGAAGAAAAAGCTAGAGAAGCAATGAGACTTGCTATGCACAAACTTCCTGTAAAATGTAAGTTTGTAAAGCGTGAAGATTTAGAAGTAAAAGGTGGTGAATAGGATGAAAGCTAAAGAATTAAGAGATTTAACAAGCGAAGAGCTAATGAATAGATTAAATGACTTCAAAAGTGAATTATTTAGCTTAAGATTCCAATTAGCTACTGGTCAATTAGAAAACACAGCAAGAATAAAATTCGTTAAGAAAGATATAGCTAGAGTTAAAACTATACTTGCTGAAAGAAAGTTAAACGAAACTAGAGCTTAATTTGGAAAGGAGGCTTTTTAACCATGGAAAGAGGAAGAAGAAAAGTTAGAATAGGCCGTGTTGTAAGTGACAAAATGGACAAAACAATAGTTGTTGCTGTTGAAGACTTCGTACGTCACCCATTATACAACAAGCCAGTTAAGAGAACTAAAAAATTCAAAGCTCACGATGAACAAAATGTTTGTAGAATCGGAGATAAAGTTAAAATAATGGAAACTAGACCTTTATCAAAGGATAAGAGATTCAGATTAGTTGAAGTTGTTGAAAAAGTTAAGTAGTTTATTGGTAAAGGAGGGATTACGATATGATACAACAAGAAACACGTTTAAGAGTTGCGGATAACTCTGGTGCTAAAGAAATACTATGCATACGTGTACTAGGCGGAAGTAAAAGAAGATATGGTAACATAGGCGACGTAATAGTTGCTACTGTTAAAAGTGCAACACCTGGTGGAGTTGTAAAAAAAGGTAAAGTTGTTAAAGCTGTTATAGTAAGAACTAAGCAAGGCGTGAGACGTAAAGACGGAAGTTATATATCTTTCGACGAAAATGCTGCAGTTATAATAAAAGACGATAAAACTCCAGTAGGAACTCGTATATTCGGGCCTGTTGCTAGAGAGTTAAGAGATAATGACTTTATGAAAATAGTTTCTCTTGCTCCAGAAGTACTATAATAAGGAGGTGCAATAGGACATGATGCGTGTTAAAAAAGGTGACACTGTTGTAGTTATAGCAGGTAAAGATAAGGGTAAAAAAGGTACAGTTACTAAAGTATTCCCTAAGGCTAACAGAGTATTAGTTGAAGGTGTAAACGTAATAACTAAGCACCAAAAACCAACTGCTATAAACCCACAAGGTGGAATAGTAAACAAAGAAGCTTCAATACACATATCTAACGTAATGCCAGTAGATCCTGAAACAGGAAAAGGTACAAGAGTTAGATTTGAAATGAAGGATGGAAAAAAAGTAAGAGTATCAGTAAAGAGCGGAAAAGAAATATAATTTAGCTTGAAAGGAGGGACCTTAAATGGCTTCTAGATTACAAGAAAAATACATGAAAGAAGTTGCTCCTGCTTTAATGGAGAAATTCGGATATAAGAATGTTATGGAAATACCTAAGTTAGAGAAAATAGTTATCAACATGGGTATAGGAGATGCTAGAGAAAATCCAAAAGGATTAGAAAAAGCAGTAGAAGAAATGGAAATGATATCTGGTCAAAAGCCAGTTATAACTAGAGCAAGAAAATCTGTTGCGAACTTCAAATTAAGAGAAGGTATGCCAATAGGTGCAAAAGTTACATTAAGAGCTGACAAAATGTACTACTTCATGGACAAGTTAGTATCTGTATCTTTACCAAGAGTTAGAGACTTCAGAGGAGTTAACGCTAACGCATTCGATGGTAGAGGTAACTACGCTTTAGGTGTTAAAGAACAATTAATATTCCCTGAAATAGAATACGATAAGGTAGACAAAGTAAGAGGAATGGATATAATATTTGTTACTACTGCGAAAACTGACGAAGAAGCACGTGAATTATTAAAATTATTAGGAATGCCATTTTCTAAGTAAGCTTAGAAAAGGCAATTTTCTAAGCTAAGAAAAGAAGGAGGGATTCCAGTGGCTAGAAAAGCGATGGTTGTAAAACAACAAAGAAAACAAAAGTACGCTACTAGAGAATACACTAGATGTACTATATGCGGTAGACCACATTCAGTACTTAGAAAGTTCGGAATATGCCGTATATGCTTTAGAGAATTAGCTTACAAGGGTCAAATACCTGGTGTTAGAAAAGCAAGTTGGTAAAACTTTGATATAAATGGAAGGAGGGTTTCAATATGACAATGACAGATCCAATAGCAGATATGCTTACTCGTATAAGAAATGCTAACGTAGTTAAACATGAGACTGTTGATGTTCCAGCTTCTAATATAAAGAAAGAATTAGCTAGAATACTATTAGAAGAAGGATTCGTTAGAGGATACGATGTAATAGAAGATGGAAAGCAAGGAATAATAAGAATACAATTAAAGTACGGACAAACAGGAGAAAGAGTTATATCAGGATTAAAGAGAATATCTAAGCCTGGTATGAGAGTTTACGCTTCTAAGCACGAAATACCAAGAGTATTAAACGGTTTAGGAATATCAGTAATATCTACTTCTAAAGGAATATTAACTGATAAGCAAGCTAGAAAAGAAAATGTTGGTGGAGAAGTAATCTGCTACGTTTGGTAATATAGACGAAAGATGTAAGGAGGTGCGATTATGTCAAGAATAGGTGTTAAACCAATAACTGTACCAGCAGGTGTTGAAGTTACTATAGCTGAAGGAAACTTAGTTACTGTAAAAGGACCAAAAGGTACATTAAGCAAGCAATTTGATGCTGCTTTAACTATAAAGCAAGAGGAAAATACTATAACTGTTGAAAGACCAACTAACAACAAGCAACACAGAGCACTACACGGGTTAACTAGAACTTTAATAGATAACATGGTAGTAGGTGTTACTAACGGTTTCGAAAAGAAATTAGAATTAGTAGGTGTTGGATACAGAGCTCAAAAGCAAGGAAAGAAATTAGTTATGAGTTTAGGATTCTCTCATCCGGTAGAAATGGAAGATCCAGAAGGAATAACAGTTGAAGTTCCAAACCAAACTGAGTTAACAGTTAAAGGTATAGATAAGCAATTAGTAGGAAACTACGCTGCTAAGATAAGAGACTGGAGAAAGCCAGAGCCATACAAAGGTAAAGGTATAAGATACGCTGGTGAAGTAGTAAGACGTAAAGAAGGTAAAACTGGTAAGAAGTAATAAATACCAAACTTAAACGCTAGAAAGGAGTGAGCCTGGTGATAAAGAAAGCTGATAAAAATGCAAACAGACTTCAAAGACATAAGAGAGTTCGTAGAAAAATAACTGGAACTACTCAAAGACCAAGATTATGTGTATTCAGAAGTTCTAATAACATATACGCTCAAATAATAGATGATACAAACAGAGTTACTTTAGTATCTGCATCTTCATTAGACGCAGACGTTAAAGGAGCTGTTAGTCATACAGGAAATAAAGAAGCAGCTAAAATGGTCGGAGAATTAGTGGCTAAGAAAGCTGTAGAAAAAGGAATCACTGAAGTTGTATTCGACAGAGGTGGATACTTATATCACGGAAGAGTTCAAGTATTAGCAGAAGCTGCTAGAGAAGCTGGACTTAAGTTCTAATAAGAGAAACAAAGGAGGGAAATGCACATGCGTCGTAAGATTATAGATGCCAGACAACTTGACTTAAAAGAAAAAGTTGTTGAAGTTAGACGTGTTACTAAAGTTGTAAAAGGTGGTAGAAACTTCAGATTTGCAGCGTTAGTAGTAGTTGGAGATGAAAACGGACACGTTGGTATAGGTACTGGTAAAGCGATGGAAGTACCAGATGCTATAAAGAAAGCAGTAGAAGATGCTAAGAAGAATCTTATAAATGTACCTATAGTTGGTACAACTATACCTCACGAAGTTCACGGACACTTCGGTGCTGGTAAAATATTAGTAATGCCTGCTAAGCAAGGTACAGGAGTTATAGCTGGGGGACCTGCTAGAGCCGTACTTGAGTTAGCTGGTTTAACAGATGTTAGAGCTAAATCTTTAGGAACTAACAACCCAAGAAACATGGTAAATGCTACAATAGAAGGACTTAAATCTCTTAAGAGAGCTGAAGATATAGCTAAATTAAGAGGTAAAAAAGTTGAGGACCTTCTAGGGTAAGGAGGTAGTAAGAAATGGCTAAATTACAAATAAAATTAGTTAGAAGTATAATAGGAACTACTCCTAACCAAAAGAAAAACGTAGAAGCGTTAGGATTAAGAAAAAGAGAACAAGTAGTTGTTAAAGAAGATAATGCCCAAATAAGAGGGATGATAGCTAAGGTTAGTCACTTAGTAGAAGTAACTGAAATAGCTGAGTAATAAATAGATAAGACGAATAAGGAGGTGCAATCCATGAAGTTACATGAGTTAAAACCTGCTGAAGGTGCAGTAAGAGCTAAGAAAAGATTAGGTAGAGGTACTGCTACTGGACAAGGTAAGACTGCAGGACGTGGACAAAAAGGACAATGGTCTCGTTCAGGTGGTGGAGTTAGAGTTGGATTCGAAGGTGGACAAATGCCACTTGCTAGAAGACTTCCTAAGAGAGGATTCAACAACATATTCAAGAAAGTTTATACAGAAGTTAATGTAGCTGCTTTAAACAGATTCGAAAACGGAACTGAAATAACTGCTGAAGTTTTAAAGGCTGCTAGAGTTATAAGCAAAATAGAAAAAGACGGCATAAAGATCTTAGGTGAAGGAAACTTAGAAAAGGCGTTAACAGTTAAGGCTGCTAAGTTTACTGCTTCAGCTCAAGAAAAAATAGAAAAAGCTGGAGGAAAGGCAGAATTAGTTTAATCTAATCTGCTGCTCTTAGCCGAATAGGCGGGGTGATATCGTGCTGTCAAACTTAAAACAAGCTTGGAAGCTTAAAGATGTAAGAAGAAAAATATTATATACTTTGATGATGATTGTAGTATTTAGGATAGGTGCAGCTATACCTGTTCCTGGAGTTGATACAAGTATTATAAAGGGAATGGTTGACTCAAATGGTCTTCTTTCCCTATATAATCTGTTCACTGGAGGTGCATTTAGTAACTTTACACTATTTGCATTAGGTGTAGGACCATATATCACAGCATCTATCATAATACAACTTCTAACTGTAGGTTTTGAAAGTTTGGAAGAACTTCAAAAGTCTGGTGAAGAAGGAAAGAAAAAGATTAATAAATATACTAAGTACATTGCATTAGCATTAGCTTTTGTTCAAGCTATAGCGATAACGCTAGGTATTGTAAGAGGAGCTTTAAAAAGTGATAATGCATTCTTTATTATAACAGTTATATTGACATTAGTATCAGCAAGTATGCTTCTAATGTGGATAGGGGACAAAATTACTGAAAAAGGATTAGGTAATGGAAGTTCTATTATAATATTTATAGGTATTATCTCAAGAATACCAGTAGATGTTATATCAACTGTAAACTTAGTAAAAAGTGGCAAAATAGCTATATGGGCAGTAGCTCTGTTAGCAGTAGTAATACTTTTAACAATAACTGCAGTCACATATATACAAGAAGCCACAAGAAAAATCCCAGTACAATATGCAAAAAGAGTTGTTGGAAGAAAGATGTATGGAGGACAAAGTTCTCATATACCTATGAAAGTTAATCAATCGGGAGTTATACCAGTAATTTTCGCTAGTTCACTTTTAGCATTCCCTCAAACTTTAGCAATGTTTATGGGTGCAGATGCTCAAGCTTTTGTGCAAACATATTTAAATCCAGTACAATCTCCAGGAGTTTGGATTTATAGAGCGCTTGAAGTTCTGCTGATAGTATTCTTCTCTTATTTCTATACTACTGTATCATTTAATACAGAAGATATAGCAAATAATATGAAAAATAACGGTGGGTTTATACCAGGTATTAGACCAGGACAACCTACAATAGATTATTTAAATAGAATATTATCAAGACTTACTCTAGCTGGAGCTTTATTCTTAGCTTGTATCGTTATGGTATCTGCTATAATAATGTTCTTTATGAAACTTCAAATAACACTAGTAGGTACATCTTTACTAATAGTTGTTGGTGTTGCATTAGAACTTAAGAGACAGTTAGAATCAAATCTGGTTATGAGAACATACCAAGGTTTCTTAAAATAAATTGGAGATGATAGTATGAGAATAATATTACTTGGACCTCCTGGTGCTGGTAAAGGTACTCAGGCAGCAGGTATTGTTGAAAAATACAATATACCTCATATATCAACAGGTGATATATTCAGAAAGAACATAAAAGAAGGAACAGAGCTTGGAAAGAAAGCTAAAGAATATATAGATCAAGGATTATTAGTTCCAGATGAGTTAACTGTAGGTTTAGTTACAGACAGAGTATCTCAAGATGACTGTAAGAATGGATTTATGTTAGATGGATTCCCAAGAAATGTTGCTCAAGCTCAACATTTAGATACGTTCTTAAATAAAACTAATATAGCTTTAGACAAGGTAGTTAATATCGAAGTTGATAAGGAAATATTAGTTGGTAGAGCTGTAGGAAGAAGAATATGTAAATCTTGCGGTGCTACGTATCATGTTAAGTTTAATCCTCCTAAAGTTGAAGGAGTATGTGATGTATGCCAAGGTGAATTATACCAAAGAGCAGATGACACAGAAGAAACTGTATCAAAGAGAATACAAGTTTACTTAGATGAAACTAGACCATTAGTTGACTATTATAGCAAACAAGGTATAATAGCTAACATAGATGGGCAACAATCTATAGATAAGGTATTTGAAGATATAGTAAACGCTTTAGGAAGTGAAAAATAATGATTACATTAAAATCTAAAAAAGAAATAGAACTTATGAGAGAGGCGGGCAAAATTGTCGCTGAAACTCATGAGATATTGAAATCAGCTGTTATTCCGGGAATATCTACACTAGAGTTAGATAAAATAGCTGAAGAGAATATAAGAAAATATAATGCAATTCCATCTTTTAAAGGTTATGGAGGTTTCCCAGGATCTATATGTGCTTCTATAAATGAAGAGGTAGTTCATGGTATACCAAATGCTAACAGAATTTTAAAAGAAGGCGACATTATAAGTTTAGATGTAGGTGCCTATTATAAAGGATATCATTCAGACTCTGCGAAAACTCATGGGGTAGGAATAATATCTGAAGAAGATAGGAAATTAATAGAAGTAACAAAAGAAAGCTTCTATGAAGGTTTAAAATTTGCTAAACTAGGATATAGATTATCTGATATCTCACACGCAGTACAAGCACACGTTGAAAAACATGGTTTTTCAGTAGTTAGAGATTTAGTTGGTCATGGAGTTGGAACTGAACTTCATGAAGATCCTCAAATACCTAACTATGGTCCAGCAGGTAAAGGTCCAAGACTTTTAGAAGGAATGGTCTTAGCTGTAGAGCCAATGGTTAACGCTGGTAAATATCACGTTAAAACATTAGCAGATGACTGGACAATTGTCACAATAGATGGCAAAAAATCAGCTCATTATGAGCATACAATAGCAATCACTGAAGATGAGCCGCTGATATTATCAGCACTTTAATCATAAAGTAGGTGAATAAATGCTATTAAATAAGCTAAGTATAGGTCAAGTTGTAAAAGCTTTATCAGGTAGAGAACAAGGAAGACTATTTTTTATAGTAGAAGTAGTTGACCATGAATATGTTTTAATATCTGATGGTAAGACAAGAAAACTTGGTAAGCCTAAGCTAAAAAAAGTTAAGCACTTAAAGATATATGACTTTATTAGCGAAGAAGCAAAACAAATGATTATATCTAAGCAGAATAATACAGATGCTTTTTTAAGAGCTCAACTTACTAAGTTAGATCAAAGGATTTAACTTATTGAAATGGAGGTTTGGTTAGTTAATGGCCAAAAAAGATGTTATAGAACTAGAAGGTACAGTTACAGAAAACTTACCTAATGCTATGTTTAAAGTAAAATTAGAAAATGGACATGAAGTATTATGTCACTTATCTGGAAAGCTAAGAATGAACTTCATAAGAATCCTTGAAGGTGATAAGGTGAATGTTGAGCTTTCTCCATATGACCTTACAAGAGGAAGAATCACTTGGCGTAAGAAGTAGACTATTTTAATATTAGTCTAAGGAGGGATTAACAATGAAAGTAAGACCATCAGTAAAACCAATATGCGAAAAGTGCAAGGTTATAAAAAGAAAAGGTAAAGTAATGGTTATCTGTGAAAATCCAAAGCACAAGCAAAAGCAAGGATAATAAATTATACTAGTAATTTGTAAAATTTTGTAGTATAATATTTAATTGTGATATTAGCAATTAAACTTTAAAATCGTTGAAATCTGTTTCGGATTTAACATGAATTAACACAAGTTTAGAATCGAAAAAATTAAGTGTAGGAGGTGCGAACTAATGGCAAGAATAGCTGGGGTAGATTTACCTAGAGAAAAAAGAGCGGAAATAGGCTTAACTTATATATACGGTATAGGTAAGGCAACTGCTAACGAAATATTAGCTAAAGCTGACATAGATCCTAACGTAAGAATAAAAGACTTATCAGAAGAGCAAGTTAACGAATTAAGAAAGATAATAGATAATGATTTCTTAGTTGAAGGTGACTTAAGAAGAGAAATCGCTTTAAATATAAAGAGATTAAGAGATATAAAATGTTACAGAGGTATGAGACATGCTAAAGGTCTTCCACTAAGAGGACAAAGAACTAAGACTAACGCTAGAACTAGAAAAGGTCCTAGAAAAACTGTATCTCGTAAGAAGAAGAAGTAATAAATAAAAACTAGATAGGAGGGAAAACAATGGCTAAGCAAAAGAAAGTTACACGTGTAAGAAGAAAAGAGCGTAAAAATATAGAACGTGGGCAAGCTCATATACAATCTACTTTCAACAATACAATAATAACTTTAACTGATGTTCATGGGAACGCTATATCAGCTGCATCTTCAGGACAATTAGGATTCAAAGGATCAAGAAAAGCGACTCCTTTCGCATCTCAAATGGCTGCTGAAACTGCTGCTAAAGCTGCAATGGAACACGGTTTAAAAACTGTTGAAGTATTCGTAAAGGGGCCAGGTTCAGGAAGAGAAGCTGCTATAAGAGCATTACAAGCTACTGGATTAGAAGTAACTATGATAAAGGACGTTACTCCAATCCCTCACAATGGATGTAGACCACCAAAGAGAAGAAGAGTGTAATTATATAAACAAGTAAATTAGGAGGTGTAAAGACATGGCAAGATACACAGGTGCATCATGCAGACAATGTCGTAGAGAAGGAATGAAATTATTCCTTAAAGGTGACAGATGTTATACTGATAAATGTGCTATAGTTAAGAGAAACTATGCTCCAGGACAACATGGACAAGGAAGAAAGAAAGTTTCTAACTATGGATTACAATTAAGAGAAAAGCAAAAAGTTAAGAGAATATACGGAGTTTTAGAAACTCAATTCAGAAACCTATACGAGCGTGCTGAAAAAATGGCTGGTATAACAGGGGAAAACTTATTAAGCTTATTAGAAAGAAGATTAGACAATGTTGTTTACAGAATGGGATTAGCTTCATCTAGAAAAGAAGCTAGACAATTAGTAGGACACGGTCACTTCTTATTAAACGGACACAAGGCTGATATAGCTTCTATAACAGTTAAGCCAGGTGACGTTATAACAGTTAAAGAAAGATCAAAATCATCTGCTAAATTCAAAGCTTTAGTAGAAAACAATACAAGAATAGCTCCTAAGTGGTTAGAAACTAACTTAGACGAAATGAGCGCTAAAGTTGTTGCTAACCCATCAAGAGAAGATATAGATCTTGAAATAGCAGAGCACTTAATAATAGAGCTTTACTCTAAGTAATAAATATATTTTAAAATTTATTTTTGAGATTTTGTTTACCCTCAGTGGATTAATAAATTTAAAGGAGGGTTTTGTCCATGATAGAAATAGAAAAACCAAAAGTAGATATAATAGAGCTTAGCGAAGATTATAGATATGGAAAGTTTGTCATAGAGCCTCTTGAAAGAGGCTATGGCATAACTGTAGGTAATGCTTTAAGAAGAATATTATTATCATCTTTACCAGGTGTAGCAGTTAATGCTATAAAAATAGATGGAGTTCTTCATGAATTCTCAACTGTTGCTGGTGTTAAAGAAGATGTTACTGAAATAATATTAGCATTAAAAGAACTTTCAGCTACTATAGATGGTGAAGGAAGCAGAACTCTTAAAATAGAGGCTGAGGGTCCATGTACTATAACTGGTGCTGATATAATATGTCCTTCTGATGTTGAAGTATTAAGCAAAGATTTAAAAATAGCAACATTAGATGACAATGCTAAGTTAAATATGGAAATAATGATAGATAAAGGTAGAGGTTATGTTTCTGCTGAAGAAAACAAGACAGAGCATATGCCTATAGGAGTTTTACCTGTAGATTCAATCTATACTCCTATTGAAAAAGTGAGCTACCATGTTGAAAATACAAGAGTAGGTCAAAAGTCAGACTATGACAAATTAACACTAGAAGTTTGGACTAATGGAAGCATAAACCCTCAAGAGGGAATATCTCTTGCAGCTAAAGTTTTAGTTGAACATTTAAATCTATTCATAGACTTAACAGAGCATGTAAGCAATGTTGAGATAATGGTAGAAAAAGAAGAAGACCAAAAAGAAAAAGTTCTTGAAATGACTATAGAAGAATTAGATTTATCAGTTAGATCTTACAACTGTTTAAAGAGAGCGGGAATAAACACAGTTGAAGAATTAGCTAATAAGTCTGAGGACGATATGATGAAGGTTAGAAATCTAGGGAAAAAATCTTTAGAAGAAGTAATCCAAAAGTTAGAAGAACTTGGATTAGGTCTAAAACCAAGCGAAGAATAGTTAGTGAAGGAGGGATATCATGGCTACTTACCGTAAATTAGGACGTGAGACAGCTCACAGAAACCTTATGTTAAGAAACTTAGTAACTGATTTACTAAGAAATGGAAGAATAGAAACTACTGTTACTAGAGCTAAGGAAACTAGAAGAATGGCAGAAAAGATGATAACTCTTGCTAAAAGAGGAGATCTTCATGCTAGAAGACAAGTTTTAGCTTATGTTATAGATGAAACTGTAGTAAACAACTTATTCACTGAAATAGCTCCAAAATATGCTGAGAGAAACGGTGGATACACAAGAATAATAAAGAAGGGTCCAAGAAGAGGGGACGCTGCTGAAATGGCATTTATAGAATTAGTATAATTCTTGTGAAGGATTAAGCTTATAGCTTAATCCTTTTTTAAATATAAATTTGTACAAAAATAATATCTTTAATCCACTGTAGGTTTGTTTTATAGCCTTTATAAACTATGATAGATTCTATAGTTTATAAAGGCTATATTTTTATATTCAGATAAAGTTAGGTGCAAAAAACAAACTTACAAAGGATAAAAATTACGGGGGAATAGTAGATAAAATCTATGATGTATAATTTGAAATATGATCCTTGTTTAGATATATTTATAGTTCATAAAATATAATTGAACATATAATTATAAAATTAAGAAAAATGTATGCTAGCGGCAGATATAAGTAGATTTTAAGATAAACGTACTTGTGTTTTTTGCGATGAACTATGATATAATACTAGTCAAAATGGTTTTTGTTTAAAAAATAGAGTTTATTAACACTAATAAGGTATTAGTTATTTATATATGACGAAGTTGCTTTAATTACTTATGAAAAGGAGTAAATAAATGAACAATATAGTAAAAGTGAATAATATATCTTATGAGTATATTACAGAAGATAGCACTTTTAAAGCAATAGACAGATTAACACTAGATGTAAAAGAAGGTGAATTTGTTGCTATAATTGGTCACAATGGTTCTGGAAAGTCTACATTATCTAAGAACTTAAATGCTATACTGGTTCCCACTGAAGGAGATATACTTATAGATGGAATGAATACAAAAGAAGAAGATAAATTATGGGATATAAGGCAAACAGCAGGTATGGTATTTCAAAATCCAGATAACCAAATTGTTGCTACAATAGTAGAGGAAGATGTTGCTTTTGGCCCAGAAAACCTAGGGATAGATCCTATAGAAATAAAACATAGGGTTGAAGAATCGTTAAAGAGTGTCGGTATGTATGAGTTAAGAGATAGACAACCACACCTATTATCAGGAGGACAAAAACAAAGAGTAGCTATAGCAGGAATAATAGCTATGAAGCCAAAATGTATAATATTTGATGAAGCAACGGCTATGTTAGACCCATCTGGAAGAAAAGAAGTAATGAAAACTATAAAAAAGTTAAACAAAGAAGAAAATATTACCGTATTACATATAACTCACTTTATGGAAGAGGCAGTAGAAGCTGATAGAGTTATAGTTATGGAAAAAGGTAAAAAAATATTAGAAGGAACTCCAAGAGAAGTATTTAGTCAAATAGATACATTAAAAGGTATAGGATTAGATGTTCCTTATATGACGGAATTATCTAGTATGTTATATAAAGAAGGTATAGATATAAAAAAAGATATATTAACTGTAGATGAGATGGTGATGGAATTATGTCGATAGAGATAAAAGGTTTAACTCATATATATAACGAAGGAATGCCTTTTGCTAGTAAGGCGTTAGACAATGTTAGTTTTGAAATTAAAGATAGAGATTTTGTAGGGTTAATAGGACATACTGGTTCTGGTAAATCAACATTAATACAGCATTTAAATGGGATATTAAAGCCTCATTCTGGAGAGATAAATATAAATGGATTTAACATAACAGATCCAAGCTTAAACCTAACAGAAGTTAGAAAAAGGGTAGGAGTAGTGTTTCAATACCCTGAATATCAATTATTTGAAGAAACAATAGAGAAAGATATAGCTTTTGGACCTAATAATTTAGGCTTAGACCCTGAAGAAGTTGATCGTAGGGTAAAAGCATCAATGGAAGCTGTTGGGCTTGATTATGAATTATTTAAAGATAAATCTCCATTTGAATTATCAGGAGGTCAAAAAAGAAGAGTAGCAATAGCTGGAGTTATAGCTATGAAACCAGAAGTACTTATTTTAGATGAACCTGCAGCTGGATTAGATCCAGGTGGAAGGGATGAAATATTTAATTTAATAAAAACACTGCATAAAGAAAATAATATGACAATAATATTATCTTCTCATAGTATGGATGATATGGCTAGATTAGCAAAGACTTTGATAGTTATGAATAAAGGGAAAGTAGAATTTATAGGGACTCCTAAAGAAGTGTTTAAATCTAACTCTTCAAGACTTAAGGAAATAGGTCTTGATATACCTCAAGTATTAGAGTTAGCAATAAAGCTAAGAGAAAATGGATTTGACATAAAAGAAGATATCATAACTATACAAGAAGCTAAGGAAGAAATATTAAGAGTTATGAGAGGTAAAAAGAAATGTTAAAAGATATAACTATAGGGCAGTATTATCCTGTAAATTCGGTAATTCACAAGCTAGATGCTAGAGTTAAGCTTATAGCCACTTTCATTTTTATGATATCTCTATTTATAATAAATAAATTCTGGCCATATGCTATTGTTTTGTTAGCTCTAGTAGCTATTATAAAATCATCAAAATTGCCAGGTAAATATATATTAAAAGGATTAAAACCATTAAGATGGATTATAATATTTACATTTGTAATCAATGTATTTTTCTTACCAGGAGATGTCATTTGGTCATTTGGTTTCTTAAGAATTACAAGTCAAGGTTTAGAACAAGCTATATTTATGGCTATAAGGCTTATATTCTTAGTTGTAGGGACTTCTTTACTTACCCTAACAACTACACCTATGGACCTAACAGACGGCATAGAGAGGCTTTTAAATCCATTAAACAAGGTTGGATTTCCTGTACATGAATTAGCTATGATGATGACAATAGCTTTAAGATTTATACCTACTCTATTAGATGAAACTGATAAAATAATGAAAGCTCAAATGTCAAGAGGGGCAGATTTTGAAAGTAAAAATCTTATAAATAGAGCTAAAAACTTAGTGCCATTACTAGTACCTTTATTTGTAAGTGCATTTAGAAGAGCTGAAGAACTTGCTGCTGCAATGGAAGCTAGATGTTATAGAGGTGGATACAATAGGACAAAAATGAAACAAGCTATAATGACAAAAGCAGATTATGTAGCTAATGGTATACAGATTGTATATTTGGTTATAATTATAGCTACTAGATTTATGTAAAGAGGAAGACTATGAGAAATTTAAAACTTACGATACAGTATAATGGTCAAAACTATTGTGGATGGCAAAAGCAACCTGATTCTTTAGGTATACAAGGTACAATAGAAAAAGCCATTTATGACATAACTAGGGAAGAAGTTAAAATAACCGGATCCGGCAGAACTGATGCAGGAGTTCATGCTTTGGGTCAGGTAGCCAATTTTAAAACAAGCTCTAATATACCTGCAAGTAAAATGCCAAATGCATTAAATGCTAAGTTACCAAAAGATATATCTATAATAGACTGTATAGAGGTAGATGAAGATTTTCACTCAAGATATAGTTCAAAGAAAAAGAGATATAGATATTTAATACACAATAGTCCATATAGAAATCCTATATATAAGGACATATCATATCATGTAAAATATGATCTCGATTTCGAAAAAATGTGTAAAGAAGCTAAGAGTCTAATTGGTGAATATGATTTTAAAGGGTTCATGAGTTCTGGATCTTCAGTTAAAGACACTATAAGAACGATATACGATATAACACTAACTAAAGAAGATGGATTAATTGTTATGGAAGTAGAAGGTAATGGATTTTTATATAACATGGTAAGAATAATAGCAGGAACGTTAGTTGATATAGGTAGAGGTCGTATAACTAAAAACCTTGAAGAAGTAATAAAATCAAAAAATAGAGGAGAATGTGGACATACCGCTCCAGCACATGGATTATTTCTCAAAAAAGTTGATTATTAGCTTGACACACCAGGGGGCATATATTAAAATAAGTTAGAGTGTGTTAATAAGTCCACTTGCCCCGGACTTGACATAAACGGTAAAATTTTTATAGGAAAATAAGTTAAGGAGGGACAAACATGAAAAGTTATATAGCTAAGCCAGCTGATGTACAAAGAAAATGGTACATCGTTGATGCTGAAGGAAAAACATTAGGTCGTTTAGCAACTGAAATAGCGACAGTATTAAGAGGAAAGCACAAGGTTACTTTCACTCCACACGTTGACGGAGGAGACTTCGTTGTTGTTGTAAACGCAGAGAAGGTAGTTTTAACAGGAAAGAAATTAGATCAAAAAATGTACAGATACCACACAGGATACGTAGGTGGGTTAAAGGAAATAACTTACAGAGAAATGATGGCTAAGAAGCCTGAAGAAGTTGTATCACATGCAGTAAGTGGTATGTTATGTAAGAACAAATTAAGAAGCAGAATGATGACTAGATTAAGAGTATTCGCAGGACCAAACCATGATCATGCAGCTCAAAATCCAGAAGTTTTAAACTTTAAATAATAATTAACGGGTGAAAGGAGGAGTTATCATGGCTAACGTTCAATACTACGGAACAGGAAGAAGAAAGCACTCTGTTGCTAGAGTTAGATTAGTTGCAGGTGAAGGAAACATAGTAATAAATGGAAGACCAGTTGGAGAATACTTCAACTATGAAACATTAATAAGAGATGTTAAGCAACCATTAGTGTTAACTAACAACGAAAACAAATACGATGTTATAGTAAAGGTTGAAGGTGGAGGATTCACTGGACAAGCTGGAGCTATAAGACATGGTATATCTAGAGCTTTATTAAAAGCTGATGAAGAGTTAAGAGGAGCTTTAAAGAAAGAAGGATTCTTAACTAGAGATGCTAGAATGAAGGAAAGAAAGAAATACGGATTAAAGGCAGCAAGAAGAGCTCCACAATTCTCAAAGAGATAATATCCTATTTTATATGTTTGTACAAAGACTTTGGAATATTCCAAAGTCTTTTTTAATATAAATGTACAGGGTGATATTGTGAGAAAGTACATAAAACATATAATATTTTGTGTTATATCTATAATACTAGTAGTGGTATTTTCGTTTGAAATTCAAAGTGTATCGCAAGAGTCTATGGAGTATATGCCAGTAACCAAAAAAACCATAATACTAGATGCTGGTCATGGTGGGATAGATCCAGGAGCCTTGAATGAAGATAAAAGTATAACTGAAAAAGATGTGAATTTATCTATTACACTTAAATTAAGAGAATTATTAGAATCTAGTGGGGGTCTTGTTATATTAACTAGAGAAGAAGATGTTAGCTTGTATGAAGAAGCTAAAGGCAAGACAATTAGACAAAAATATAATGAAAATTTAAAGAATCGAAAAAAGGTAATAAACGAATCTGATGCAGATATGTTTGTATCTATACATATGAATGCATTAAGTGGAAAAGGTGCTTCTAAATATTATGGGGCCCAGACATTTTATCCAGGTGGAAAAGATGACTCTAAAAAGCTATCTAAATATATACAAGAAGAATTAAAGAGAGTAGTTGATAAAACTAATAACAGAGAAATTAAACCTAAAGATGACTTATATTTATTAAAAGAAAATGCAATACCATCAGTTTTAATAGAATGTGGATTTTTATCTAATGAAAAAGAAGCTAACTTATTAGCTGATGAAAAATATCAAGAAAAAATAGCTTGGTCAATATACGTAGGTATCCAAAAATACTTTAGTGATAATGAGAATAAAAATTGAAAAAAAGTAAAAACTAGGTTATATCAAATAAGTAATTTATTAGATATAACCTAGTTTTTTATTAAAATAAAAAAATATAAAAAAAGTATTGACGATTTAATTATAAGATGATATATTTATATATGTCCTTAAGAAAAGGGCAAAATAAGAACTTTGAAAATTAAACAGTAGGTTAATTTATATAACTGATTCTTAAAAGAATCGAAAACAAACCAAGCCAGATATTCAGATAATGATAGTCTGAGCAGGTAACAACTTTTATTTGAGAGTTTGATCCTGGCTCAGGATGAACGCTGGCGGCGTGCCTAACACATGCAAGTCGAGCGATTTACTTCGGTAAAGAGCGGCGGACGGGTGAGTAACGCGTGGGTAACCTGCCCTGTACACACGGATAACATACCGAAAGGTATGCTAATACGAGATAACATGTTTTTATCGCATGGTAAAAATATCAAAGCTTTTGCGGTACAGGATGGACCCGCGTCTGATTAGCTAGTTGGTAAGGTAACGGCTTACCAAGGCGACGATCAGTAGCCGACCTGAGAGGGTGATCGGCCACATTGGAACTGAGACACGGTCCAAACTCCTACGGGAGGCAGCAGTGGGGAATATTGCACAATGGGCGAAAGCCTGATGCAGCAACGCCGCGTGAGCGATGAAGGCCTTCGGGTCGTAAAGCTCTGTCCTCAAGGAAGATAATGACGGTACTTGAGGAGGAAGCCCCGGCTAACTACGTGCCAGCAGCCGCGGTAATACGTAGGGGGCTAGCGTTATCCGGAATTACTGGGCGTAAAGGGTGCGTAGGCGGTCTTTCAAGTCAGGAGTGAAAGGCTACGGCTCAACCGTAGTAAGCTCTTGAAACTGTAAGACTTGAGTGCAGGAGAGGAGAGTAGAATTCCTAGTGTAGCGGTGAAATGCGTAGATATTAGGAGGAATACCAGTTGCGAAGGCGGCTCTCTGGACTGTAACTGACGCTGAGGCACGAAAGCGTGGGGAGCAAACAGGATTAGATACCCTGGTAGTCCACGCCGTAAACGATGAGTACTAGCTGTCGGAGGTTACCCCCTTCGGTGGCGCAGCTAACGCATTAAGTACTCCGCCTGGGAAGTACGCTCGCAAGAGTGAAACTCAAAGGAATTGACGGGGACCCGCACAAGTAGCGGAGCATGTGGTTTAATTCGAAGCAACGCGAAGAACCTTACCTAAGCTTGACATCCTTTTGACCGATGCCTAATCGCATCTTTCCCTTCGGGGACAGAAGTGACAGGTGGTGCATGGTTGTCGTCAGCTCGTGTCGTGAGATGTTGGGTTAAGTCCCGCAACGAGCGCAACCCTTGCCTTTAGTTGCCAGCATTAAGTTGGGCACTCTAGAGGGACTGCCAGGGATAACCTGGAGGAAGGTGGGGATGACGTCAAATCATCATGCCCCTTATGCTTAGGGCTACACACGTGCTACAATGGGTGGTACAGAGGGCAGCCAAACCGTGAGGTGGAGCTAATCCCTTAAAGCCATTCTCAGTTCGGATTGTAGGCTGAAACTCGCCTACATGAAGCTGGAGTTACTAGTAATCGCAGATCAGAATGCTGCGGTGAATGCGTTCCCGGGTCTTGTACACACCGCCCGTCACACCACGGAAGTTGGGGGCGCCCGAAGCCGGATAGCTAACCTTTTGGAAGCGTCCGTCGAAGGTGAAATCAATAACTGGGGTGAAGTCGTAACAAGGTAGCCGTATCGGAAGGTGCGGCTGGATCACCTCCTTTCTAAGGAGAATTACCTACTGTTTAATTTTGAGAGTTTTTATAAAAAATCTCTTGACAAAATTCGACAAATATAATAGAATATTCATGTTGAAAAAATGACATGGGGGTGTAGCTCAGCTGGGAGAGCACTTGCCTTGCACGCAAGGGGTCAGGAGTTCGATCCTCCTCATCTCCACCATTAACCTTTAAATAGGTTACTTAGTACTTTGAAAACTGTATAACATTTAGTGATATGACATCATTTAATATATGAAGAAGATAACTTCTAAAAATATCAAACTAGTAATTAAGTTTATGAAGCGCGAGTGGATTAACTTATTAAACACTTTTAATAACTGGTCAAGTTATTAAGGGTGCAGGGCGGATGCCTTGGCACTAGGAGCCGATGAAGGACGTGATAAGCTGCGATAAGCTTCGGGGAGTTGCACGTAAACTTTGATCCGAAGATTTCCGAATGAGGAAACTCACTTAGAGTAATGTCTAAGTATCGTTAAGTGAATACATAGCTTAGCGAGGGGAACCCGGGGAACTGAAACATCTAAGTACCTGGAGGAAGAGAAAGAAAAATCGATTCCGTAAGTAGCGGCGAGCGAACGCGGAACAGGCCAAACCAACAAAGTTTTCTTTGTTGGGGTTGCGGACATATCATCAAGGTCGAGGTCATCGTAGATGAAGAGAGTTGGAAAGCTCCGCTATAAAGTGTAACAGCCACGTAGTTGAAACGATAATTCGATAGATATGATCCAGAGTACCACGGGACACGTGAAACCCTGTGGGAAGCAGGAGGGACCATCCTCCAAGCCTAAATACTACCTAGTGACCGATAGCGCATAGTACCGTGAGGGAAAGGTGAAAAGAACCCCGGGAGGGGAGTGAAATAGAACCTGAAACCCTGCACTTACAAGCTGTGGGAGCACATTACTTGTGTGACCGCGTACTTTTTGTAGAACGGGCCAACGAGTTACGTTAAGTAGCAAGGTTAAGCACTTAAGGTGTGGAGCCGTAGCGAAAGCGAGTCTTAAATGGGCGATTTAAGTTACTTGACGTAGACCCGAAACCGGGCGACCTATCCATGAGCAGGTTGAAGCGAAAGTAAAATTTCGTGGAGGACCGAACCCACGAGCGTTGAAAAGCTCGGGGATGACTTGTGGATAGCGGTGAAATTCCAATCGAGCCCGGAGATAGCTGGTTCTCCCCGAAATAGCTTTAGGGCTAGCCTTGAGCTTAGAGAAACGGAGGTAGAGCACTGAATGTCCTAGGGGGTATTGCACTTACCGAAGACTATCAAACTCCGAATGCCGTCTTCTTTTGCTCAGGAGTCAGACTGTGGGTGATAAGATTCATAGTCAAGAGGGCAACAGCCCAGATCGTCAGCTAAGGTCCCTAAATGTACGTTAAGTGGTAAAGGATGTGGGATTGCACAGACAACCAGGATGTTGGCTTAGAAGCAGCCACTCATTTAAAGAGTGCGTAATAGCTCACTGGTCGAGTGATCCTGCGCCGAAAATTTCCGGGGCTAAAACGTACTACCGAAGCTACGGCATCATTTATGATGGGTAGGGGAGCTTCGTATGCAGGCTGAAGCATGACCGTAAGGACATGTGGACAGTATACGAGTGAGAATGTTGGCATGAGTAGCGAGACGTGGGTGAGAATCCCACGGGCCGTAAACCCAAGGTTTCCAGGGGAAGGTTCGTCCGCCCTGGGTTAGTCGGGACCTAAGCCGAGGCCGAAAGGCGTAGGTGATGGACAACAGGTTGATATTCCTGTACCACCAATAACCGTTTGAGGAATGGGATGACACAGTAGGATAAGCTAACCACACTGTTGGTTATGTGTGGCTAAGTACTGAGGCAGTCAAGATAGGCAAATCCGTCTTGATAATGCTAGGGTACGATGGGGAGCCCTTTCGGGCGAAGTAGCTGATTTCACACTGTCGAGAAAAGTCTCTACCGAGGTTAAAGGTGCCCGTACCGTAAACCGACACAGGTGGGTGAGGAGAGTATCCTAAGGCCAGCGAGAGAACTATTGTTAAGGAACTCGGCAAAATGACCCCGTAACTTAGGGATAAGGGGTGCCATCCATTGGATGGCCGCAGAGAATAGGCCCAAGCGACTGTTTACCAAAAACACAGGTTTCTGCTAAGTCGCAAGACGATGTATAGGAGCTGACGCCTGCCCGGTGCTGGAAGGTTAAGGGGATCTGTTAGGAGTAATCCGAAGCAGTGAACTTAAGCCCCAGTAAACGGCGGCCGTAACTATAACGGTCCTAAGGTAGCGAAATTCCTTGTCGGGTAAGTTCCGACCCGCACGAAAGGCGTAACGATTTGGGCACTGTCTCAACAATAGACTCGGTGAAATTGTAATCCCGGTGAAGATGCCGGGTACCTGCGACAGGACGGAAAGACCCCATGGAGCTTTACTGTAGCTTGACGTTGGGTCTTGGTACTACATGTACAGGATAGGTGGGAGACTATGAAGCATGGACGCCAGTCTGTGTGGAGTCATCCTTGGGATACCACCCTTGTAGTACTGGGATCCTAACCAGAGGCCTTGAATCAGGTCTTGGGACACCGTCAGGTGGGCAGTTTGACTGGGGCGGTCGCCTCCCAAAAAGTAACGGAGGCGCTCAAAGGTTTCCTCAGCACGGTCGGAAATCGTGCGAAGAGTGTAAAGGCAAAAGGAAGCTTGATTGCAAGACATACAGGTCGAGCAAGGACGAAAGTCGGACTTAGTGATCCGGTGGTTCCGCATGGAAGGGCCATCGCTCAACGGATAAAAGCTACCCTGGGGATAACAGGCTTATCTCCCCCAAGAGTCCACATCGACGGGGAGGTTTGGCACCTCGATGTCGGCTCATCACATCCTGGGGCTGTAGTAGGTCCCAAGGGTTGGGCTGTTCGCCCATTAAAGTGGTACGCGAGCTGGGTTCAGAACGTCGTGAGACAGTTCGGTCCCTATCCGTCGCAGGCGTAGGAAATTTGAGGAGACCTGTCCTTAGTACGAGAGGACCGGGATGGACGTACCTCTGGTGTACCAGTTGTTCTGCCAAGGGCATGGCTGGGTAGCTATGTACGGAATGGATAAGCGCTGAAAGCATCTAAGCGCGAAGCCAACTTCAAGATAAGATTTCCCACCGTAAGGGTAAGACCCCAGGAAGACTACCTGGTTGATAGGTCGAAGGTGTAAGTGCAGTAATGTATTTAGCTTATCGATACTAATAGGTCGAGGACTTGACCTCATTTAAATGATGAATCTAAATGGTATACAGTTTTGAAAGTACTAATAAAACTAAATATGCGGGTGTAGCTCAATGGTAGAGTTCCGGCCTTCCAAGCCGGCTGTGAGGGTTCGATCCCCTTCACCCGCTCCAGATAAAGATTATGTGGTTATTATAGCAAAGAGGATACACCTGTTCCCATACCGAACACAGAAGTTAAGCTCTTTAGCGCTGATGGTACTTGGGGGGCGACCCCCTGGGAGAGTAAGACGTAGCCACGTAATCTTTTTTATTTTATAAAAAGTATAGGTTTAAATAAACCTATACTTTTGTATTTTTAAATCAATAAAATTTTTATTAACATCTAAATATAGTTTATAAACTTTTTATTAAAGTGTAATGTTTAAATGAATTTAGATTAAGAAAAAGAATTTATAAATTTATCAAGTCTATCTACACCTTCCAAAAAAACAGATTCATCACAGGCAAAAGAAATTCTTATATAATCATCTAATCCAAAAGCTATTCCTGGAACAACAGCTACATTATAAGTATCTAAAAATTTACTACAAAATTCTAATGAAAAACTTCCATTATAGCTTAATGTATTTTTTAGTTTGGATATATCTATAAATACATAGAAAGCACCATAAGGCTTTATATAACTTATATCATTAATTGAATCTAGTTTAGTACAGATCAATTTTCTTCTTAATTTATACTCATTTACGAATTGATTTATATCTGAGTTACATTCCTTTAGAGCTCCATAGGCTATGTATTGAGATGTAATACAAGGATGTGATACAGAATGACCTTGTATAGAACTTATAGCTTTTGCTATGGAGCTATTAGATGCTGTATAGCCTAATCTAAGACCAGTCATATTAGTTGATTTTGAAAAGCCATTAATTGTTATTGTTATATCCTTAGCTAAATTACTTATAGATGCTATTGATGTAAAATTATCTTTATAACATATTTTTTCATATATTTCATCAGCTAGTATGTATATATTATTTTTATAGCAAATCTCTACTATCTCTTCTAACTCATTTTTAGTGTAGATACTTCCTGTAGGGTTATTTGGGTTGTTCAATATAAGAGCTTTAGTATTTTTACTTATACACCTAGATAAGTCTTCGGCCTTTATTTTAAAAGAATTATCTTTAGATGTGTGTATAAACACTGGAATTGCATTTACTATTTTGACAATCTCTGGATAGCTTACCCAATACGGTATAGGGATTAACACTTCATCATTTGGATTAGTCAAGGCGAGCAGCGTATTTGTTAAGCAATGTTTTGCACCACTAGATACCACTATATCTTCTGGACAATAGGTACAATTATTTTCTTTTAAAAGCTTTTTACAAATTTCTTCTTTTAAAGGTTTTATTCCAGTTACAGCGTCATATCTAGTATAATTGTTATTTAATGACTCTATTCCGTAAAGTTTAGCTCTAACAGGCACGTTGAAATTAGGTTCTCCTATACTCAAATCTATTACATCTAGATTAAGATCTTTAAGTTGCCTAATTTTAGAACTTATCTCTAAAGTATAGGAAGGGGTTAACGTTTCTAATCTTTTAGATAACATAAAATCTCCTTTCTTTATTAAAGTTGACTTATTAGGTATAAGTAATAATTATATTTAAAAAAGTGTAATTTATATTCAAATATAATTATTATAATATTAAAAATCTATTATATTTGAAAATTATATTGATAAATTAATATTACAAATAATTAAAATTAAAGAGGAATTTGATTGACCAATATAGTAAATATATATATTAGTAATTAATGTATAATATTATATTATTTACAGTATAAAATAAATTATATTAATTACTAATGTATTAGGTTATATTGGATAACCTAAAGTTGTAATTATAACTTTGGCATAAGTAATAACATTTTGATTTTCAAAGTTTTATGTCGTAGTAAGTATATGAATAAGATTATTAAATATGAATAAATTACAAAAAAAATAAAAAAATAATATTTTTTGTATATGTTACAAATACTAAGCTTCAAATTATCCACATAGCAATTTCAATGCTTTAGGTTAGTTTGACTAAAATTTCTAAATTTGCTACTCTATTTAAGTAAACATCGAGACAGTCCCTTTAAAAGATTAAAGGGGATTTTTTTTAAGTTTAAACACTATATGTAGTAAAAAATAATGGAATAAATACAATATATAGTAATTAGGGGGCGTTTTAAAATGATAAATTATGTTAAGAAAAGAGATGGAAGAATAATACCTTTTAACCCAGATAGGATAACTAGAGCTATATTTTTAGCTGCAAGTAAAATAGCTGAGCAAGATGGGAAATCAGCAGATTATAATATAGCGGAAGAATTAACACAAGAAGTCATAAAGTTATTGAATAAAAAGTATATAAATTCAATTCCAGGAGTAGAAGATATTCAAAATGCAGTAGTAAAAGTGTTAATAGAAACAGGTCATGCAAAAACTAGTGAAGAGTACATAATATATAGAACAGAAAGAAGTAGAATCAGAAATTCAAAAACAAGACTTATGAAATCTATTGAAGAGATAACTTTTGAAGATGCAAATGATGCAGATATAAAAAGAGAGAATGCTAATATAGATGGAAACACTGCGATGGGTACTATGCTTCAATATGGAAGTACAGTATCTAAAGAGTTTTGTAAAACTCATGTAATAAAGCCAGAGCACTCATATGCTCATGATAATGGAGATATACATATACATGATATGGATTTCTTAAATATGGGTACTTTAACTTGCTGTCAAATAGATATTAATAAGTTATTCAAAGGTGGATTCTCAACAGGACACGGATTTTTAAGAGAGCCAAACGATATAATAAGCTATGCAGCATTAGCAGCTATAGCTATTCAAAGTAATCAAAATGATCAACATGGTGGACAAAGTATACCTTTCTTTGATTATGGTCTAGCAGAAGGTGTATATAAGACCTTTAAAAAGTTCTATATAGATAATATGTCAAAGGCTATTAAATTATTTAAATATGAGGATAAGACAGACTCAATAAAGTGTATAGTAAATGATATCGAGTATAGACTTAAAACTAGATTAAGTATAAAAATAGAAGATGAATATAAACAAGAAGAGACTAGAGAGTTAATAGATAAATTAGGATTAGATGAAGCATTTGTAGAAAATATACAAAAATTTGCATATTCAGAAGCTTATAGAGAGACAGATAGAAGAACTTATCAAGCTATGGAAGCCTTTATACACAATCTTAATACTATGCACTCTAGGGCAGGTGCTCAGGTACCTTTTTCTAGTGTGAATTTTGGAACAGATGTTACTGAAGAAGGTAGAATGGTCACTAAGAATCTTTTATTATCTCTTGAAAGTGGACTTGGAAATGGTGAAACGCCAATATTCCCAATTCTAATATTTAAAGTTAAGGAAGGAATAAGTTTAAACCCAGGAGATCCAAACTATGATTTATTTAAATTAGCCTGTAGGGTATCTGCTAAAAGGTTATTCCCTAACTTTAGCTTTTTAGATGCTCCTTTCAATATAAAATATTACGAAGAAGGAAATCCTGAAACAGAAGCTACATATATGGGATGTAGAACTAGAGTACTTGGAAATGAATGTGGTGAAGAAACTGTAAGTGGAAGAGGTAATTTATCATTCACGACTATAAATCTTCCAAGGTTAGGTATTAAACATGGATTAATAAGCAAAAAAGTTGTAGATATAGATGGATTTTTTGAAGAATTAGATGAGAAAATTAATTTAGTAATAGAACAATTGCTAGAGAGAATGGAAATACAAGGTAATAAAAAAATGAAAAACTTCCCATTCTTAATGGGACAAGGAGTATGGAAAGGTTCTTCAGAGTTAGGACCAGAAGATAAATTAAAAGATGTAATAAAGCAAGGAACATTAACAGTTGGATTTATAGGTCTAGCGGAATGTTTAATAGGCCTTATAGGAAAGCATCATGGTGAAAGTGAAGAAGCTCAAGAATTAGGTTTAAAAATAATAGGGCATATGAGAAATAGGATGGATGAAGCAAGTAAAGAGTATGGACTGAATTTCTCATTAATAGCAACTCCAGCAGAAGGATTATCAGGAAGGTTTACTAAGATGGATAGAAAGATATATGGTGATATAAAGGGTATAACAGATAAAGAGTACTATACTAATTCATTCCATATACCAGTATATTATAAGATAAGTGCCTTTGATAAAATAAGACTTGAAGCTCCATATCATAACCTAACTAATGCTGGACATATAACGTATATAGAGTTAGATGGCAATCCATCAGATAATTTAGAGGCTTTTGAAACTATAATAAGAGCTATGAAAGAAGAAGGAATTGGGTATGGTAGTATAAATCACCCTGTAGATAGAGATCCAATATGCGGTTTTTCAGGGGTTATAGAAGGTAATATATGCCCTTATTGCGGAAGAAATGAAGAAGACAGTAGTATAAAGTTTGAAAGAATAAGAAGAATAACAGGATATTTAGTAGGTACTGTAGATAGATTTAATAATGCTAAGCAAGCAGAAGTTCGTGACAGAATAAAGCATAAGTAATGAAAGGGGAATAGGTTATGAAAATAAGAATAGCAGCACCCATTACTTTTGATAGTATAGTTGATGGTCCAGGATTAAGGATGGTTATATGGACACAAGGGTGTATTCATAACTGTGAAGAATGTCATAATCCTCAAACACATAGTCTAAGAGGAGGCTATGAAGTAGACACAAAAGAAATAATTGATAAATTAAATAAATTAAAATTACAAAGAGGAATAACTCTCTCTGGAGGAGAACCATTTTTACAACCTGAGGCATTAGAAGAAATTGCTAAAGAAGCAAAAGACAAAAATTTAGATGTATGGAGTTACACAGGATTTAAATTTGAAGAACTTTTAAACGATAGGAATCCAAATAGATTTAAAAATCTAAACTTATTGAAATATATAGATGTTTTAGTAGATGGTAAATTTGAAAATGATAAAAAAGACATATTTTTAAAATTTAGAGGTTCTTCTAATCAAAGAATAATAGATGTAAAAAAAACATTAAAAGAAAAGAAAATAATATTAGCTGAAGAATATATCGAAAGAGATTTATGTGAAGCTAAATAATTTAAAAGTCATAGGCCAAATTATATAATTTTAGCCTATGGCTTTTTTTATTTACAATAAATATTATAAAGAAAAATGTTAATAATTATGTTAGTATTGTGGATAAAAAAATTAGAACCTTAACATTTCAATGTTAATAAGTTGTTAATATGTGGATAACATAAAATGATAAAATATAAAGTAAAATTAAGATGAAAAAAATGTTGAAAAAAGTATTGACCATATAAAACTAAGGTGATATAGTATTACTTGTCCTTAAGAAAAAGGCAAACAACAGAAAAGAGTTGACAAAGTAAAATTACTTTGATAAACTAAGGAAGTTGTAAGGAATGAACTTTGAAAATTAAACAGTAGGTTAATTTATATAACTAATGATTCTTTAAAGAATCGAATACAACCAAGCCAGATATTCAGATAATGATAGTCTGAGCAGGTAACAACTTTTATTTGAGAGTTTGATCCTGGCTCAGGATGAACGCTGGCGGCGTGCCTAACACATGCAAGTCGAGCGATTCTCTTCGGAGAAGAGCGGCGGACGGGTGAGTAACGCGTGGGTAACCTGCCCTGTACACACGGATAACATACCGAAAGGTATGCTAATACGAGATAATATGGGAGAGTCGCATGGCTTTCTTATCAAAGCTTTTGCGGTACAGGATGGACCCGCGTCTGATTAGCTAGTTGGTAAGGTAACGGCTTACCAAGGCGACGATCAGTAGCCGACCTGAGAGGGTGATCGGCCACATTGGAACTGAGACACGGTCCAAACTCCTACGGGAGGCAGCAGTGGGGAATATTGCACAATGGGCGAAAGCCTGATGCAGCAACGCCGCGTGAGCGATGAAGGCCTTCGGGTCGTAAAGCTCTGTCCTCAAGGAAGATAATGACGGTACTTGAGGAGGAAGCCCCGGCTAACTACGTGCCAGCAGCCGCGGTAATACGTAGGGGGCTAGCGTTATCCGGAATTACTGGGCGTAAAGGGTGCGTAGGCGGTCTTTCAAGTCAGGAGTGAAAGGCTACGGCTCAACCGTAGTAAGCTCTTGAAACTGTAAGACTTGAGTGCAGGAGAGGAGAGTAGAATTCCTAGTGTAGCGGTGAAATGCGTAGATATTAGGAGGAATACCAGTTGCGAAGGCGGCTCTCTGGACTGTAACTGACGCTGAGGCACGAAAGCGTGGGGAGCAAACAGGATTAGATACCCTGGTAGTCCACGCCGTAAACGATGAGTACTAGCTGTCGGAGGTTACCCCCTTCGGTGGCGCAGCTAACGCATTAAGTACTCCGCCTGGGAAGTACGCTCGCAAGAGTGAAACTCAAAGGAATTGACGGGGACCCGCACAAGTAGCGGAGCATGTGGTTTAATTCGAAGCAACGCGAAGAACCTTACCTAAGCTTGACATCCTTTTGACCGATGCCTAATCGCATCTTTCCCTTCGGGGACAGAAGTGACAGGTGGTGCATGGTTGTCGTCAGCTCGTGTCGTGAGATGTTGGGTTAAGTCCCGCAACGAGCGCAACCCTTGCCTTTAGTTGCCATCATTAAGTTGGGCACTCTAGAGGGACTGCCAGGGATAACCTGGAGGAAGGTGGGGATGACGTCAAATCATCATGCCCCTTATGCTTAGGGCTACACACGTGCTACAATGGGTGGTACAGAGGGCAGCCAAACCGTGAGGTGGAGCTAATCCCTTAAAGCCATTCTCAGTTCGGATTGTAGGCTGAAACTCGCCTACATGAAGCTGGAGTTACTAGTAATCGCAGATCAGAATGCTGCGGTGAATGCGTTCCCGGGTCTTGTACACACCGCCCGTCACACCACGGAAGTTGGGGGCGCCCGAAGCCGGATAGCTAACCTTTTGGAAGCGTCCGTCGAAGGTGAAATCAATAACTGGGGTGAAGTCGTAACAAGGTAGCCGTATCGGAAGGTGCGGCTGGATCACCTCCTTTCTAAGGAGAATTACCTACTGTTTAATTTTGAGAGTTCATTAGAACCTCAAAATTAGTACTTTAAGCAACAGAATAAATTGAGTGAATACGAAATTTGTTTGTTGGCGACGTACTTTAGTACTTTGAAAACTGTATAACATTTAGTGATATGACATCATTTTTTATAAATAGACAAGAAAAGTCTTTAAAATAACTTTAATAACTGGTCAAGTTATTAAGGGTGCAGGGCGGATGCCTTGGCACTAGGAGCCGATGAAGGACGTGATAAGCTGCGATAAGCTTCGGGGAGTTGCACGTAAACTTTGATCCGAAGATTTCCGAATGAGGAAACTCACTTAGAGTAATGTCTAAGTATCGTTAAGTGAATACATAGCTTAGCGAGGGGAACCCGGGGAACTGAAACATCTAAGTACCTGGAGGAAGAGAAAGAAAAATCGATTCCGTAAGTAGCGGCGAGCGAACGCGGAACAGGCCAAACCAACAAAGTTTTCTTTGTTGGGGTTGCGGACATATCATAAAAATCGAGGTCATCGTAGATGAAGAGAGTTGGAAAGCTCCGCTATAAAGTGTAACAGCCACGTAGTTGAAACGATAATTCGATAGATATGATCCAGAGTACCACGGGACACGTGAAACCCTGTGGGAAGCAGGAGGGACCATCCTCCAAGCCTAAATACTACCTAGTGACCGATAGCGCATAGTACCGTGAGGGAAAGGTGAAAAGAACCCCGGGAGGGGAGTGAAATAGAACCTGAAACCCTGCACTTACAAGCTGTGGGAGCACATTTCTTGTGTGACCGCGTACTTTTTGTAGAACGGGCCAACGAGTTACGTTAAGTAGCAAGGTTAAGCACTTAAGGTGTGGAGCCGTAGCGAAAGCGAGTCTTAAATGGGCGACTTAAGTTACTTGACGTAGACCCGAAACCGGGCGACCTATCCATGAGCAGGTTGAAGCGAAAGTAAAATTTCGTGGAGGACCGAACCCACGAGCGTTGAAAAGCTCGGGGATGACTTGTGGATAGCGGTGAAATTCCAATCGAGCCCGGAGATAGCTGGTTCTCCCCGAAATAGCTTTAGGGCTAGCCTTGAGCTTAGAGAAACGGAGGTAGAGCACTGAATGTCCTAGGGGGTATTGCACTTACCGAAGACTATCAAACTCCGAATGCCGTCTTCTTTTGCTCAGGAGTCAGACTGTGGGTGATAAGATTCATAGTCAAGAGGGCAACAGCCCAGATCGTCAGCTAAGGTCCCTAAATGTACGTTAAGTGGTAAAGGATGTGGGATTGCACAGACAACCAGGATGTTGGCTTAGAAGCAGCCACTCATTTAAAGAGTGCGTAATAGCTCACTGGTCGAGTGATCCTGCGCCGAAAATTTCCGGGGCTAAAACGTACTACCGAAGCTACGGCATCATTTATGATGGGTAGGGGAGCTTCGTATGCAGGCTGAAGCATGACCGTAAGGACATGTGGACAGTATACGAGTGAGAATGTTGGCATGAGTAGCGAGACGTGGGTGAGAATCCCACGGGCCGTAAACCCAAGGTTTCCAGGGGAAGGTTCGTCCGCCCTGGGTTAGTCGGGACCTAAGCCGAGGCCGAAAGGCGTAGGTGATGGACAACAGGTTGATATTCCTGTACCACCAATAACCGTTTGAGGAATGGGATGACACAGTAGGATAAGCTAACCACACTGTTGGTTATGTGTGGCTAAGTACTGAGGCAGTCAAGATAGGCAAATCCGTCTTGATAATGCTAGGGTACGATGGGGAGCTCTTTAGAGCGAAGTAGCTGATTTCACACTGTCGAGAAAAGTCTCTACCGAGGTTAAAGGTGCCCGTACCGTAAACCGACACAGGTGGGTGAGGAGAGTATCCTAAGGCCAGCGAGAGAACTATTGTTAAGGAACTCGGCAAAATGACCCCGTAACTTAGGGATAAGGGGTGCCATCCTTTGGATGGCCGCAGAGAATAGGCCCAAGCGACTGTTTACCAAAAACACAGGTTTCTGCTAAGTCGCAAGACGATGTATAGGAGCTGACGCCTGCCCGGTGCTGGAAGGTTAAGGGGATCTGTTAGGAGCAATCCGAAGCAGTGAACTTAAGCCCCAGTAAACGGCGGCCGTAACTATAACGGTCCTAAGGTAGCGAAATTCCTTGTCGGGTAAGTTCCGACCCGCACGAAAGGCGTAACGATTTGGGCACTGTCTCAACAATAGACTCGGTGAAATTGTAATCCCGGTGAAGATGCCGGGTACCTGCGACAGGACGGAAAGACCCCATGGAGCTTTACTGTAGCTTGACGTTGGGTCTTGGTACTACATGTACAGGATAGGTGGGAGACTATGAAGCATGGACGCCAGTCTGTGTGGAGTCACCCTTGGGATACCACCCTTGTAGTACTGGGATCCTAACCAGAGGCCTTGAATCAGGTCTTGGGACACCGTCAGGTGGGCAGTTTGACTGGGGCGGTCGCCTCCCAAAAAGTAACGGAGGCGCTCAAAGGTTTCCTCAGCACGGTCGGAAATCGTGCGAAGAGTGTAAAGGCAAAAGGAAGCTTGATTGCAAGACATACAGGTCGAGCAAGGACGAAAGTCGGACTTAGTGATCCGGTGGTTCCGCATGGAAGGGCCATCGCTCAACGGATAAAAGCTACCCTGGGGATAACAGGCTTATCTCCCCCAAGAGTCCACATCGACGGGGAGGTTTGGCACCTCGATGTCGGCTCATCACATCCTGGGGCTGTAGTAGGTCCCAAGGGTTGGGCTGTTCGCCCATTAAAGTGGTACGCGAGCTGGGTTCAGAACGTCGTGAGACAGTTCGGTCCCTATCCGTCGCAGGCGTAGGAAATTTGAGGAGACCTGTCCTTAGTACGAGAGGACCGGGATGGACGTACCTCTGGTGTACCAGTTGTTCTGCCAAGGGCATGGCTGGGTAGCTATGTACGGAATGGATAAGCGCTGAAAGCATCTAAGCGCGAAGCCAACTTCAAGATAAGATTTCCCACCGTAAGGGTAAGACCCCAGGAAGACTACCTGGTTGATAGGTCGAAGGTGTAAGTGCAGTAATGTATTTAGCTTATCGATACTAATAGGTCGAGGACTTGACCAAAATCATTAACTAAATGATATACAGTTTTCAGAGTATTAATTAAAAAACTTTGAAAAAAGTGTTGACAAAATATCATAAAAATGATATTATAATACTTGTCCTAGAGAGGACGAAACATATTATGTGGTTATTATAGCAAAGAGGATACACCTGTTCCCATACCGAACACAGAAGTTAAGCTCTTTAGCGCTGATGGTACTTGGAGGGCGACCTCCTGGGAGAGTAAGACGTAGCCACGTGGTATGCCGAAGTGGCGGAACTGGCAGACGCACAGGACTTAAAATCCTGCGGGACTTACCTCTCGTACCGGTTCGATTCCGGTCTTCGGCACCAAAATATTGTGGGCCATTAGCTCAGTTGGTTAGAGCGCCCGGCTCATAACCGGTAGGTCTGGGGTTCGAGTCCCTGATGGCCCACCACAATATTTAAATAAGAACTTTGAAAATTAAACAGTAGGTTAATTTATATAACTGATTCTTAAAAGAATCGAAAACAAACCAAGCCAGATATTCAGATAATGATAGTCTGAGCAGGTAACAACTTTTATTTGAGAGTTTGATCCTGGCTCAGGATGAACGCTGGCGGCGTGCCTAACACATGCAAGTCGAGCGATTTACTTCGGTAAAGAGCGGCGGACGGGTGAGTAACGCGTGGGTAACCTGCCCTGTACACACGGATAACATACCGAAAGGTATGCTAATACGAGATAACATGAGAGAGTCGCATGGCTTTCTTATCAAAGCTTTTGTGGTACAGGATGGACCCGCGTCTGATTAGCTAGTTGGTAAGGTAACGGCTTACCAAGGCGACGATCAGTAGCCGACCTGAGAGGGTGATCGGCCACATTGGAACTGAGACACGGTCCAAACTCCTACGGGAGGCAGCAGTGGGGAATATTGCACAATGGGCGAAAGCCTGATGCAGCAACGCCGCGTGAGCGATGAAGGCCTTCGGGTCGTAAAGCTCTGTCCTCAAGGAAGATAATGACGGTACTTGAGGAGGAAGCCCCGGCTAACTACGTGCCAGCAGCCGCGGTAATACGTAGGGGGCTAGCGTTATCCGGAATTACTGGGCGTAAAGGGTGCGTAGGCGGTCTTTCAAGTCAGGAGTGAAAGGCTACGGCTCAACCGTAGTAAGCTCTTGAAACTGTAAGACTTGAGTGCAGGAGAGGAGAGTAGAATTCCTAGTGTAGCGGTGAAATGCGTAGATATTAGGAGGAATACCAGTTGCGAAGGCGGCTCTCTGGACTGTAACTGACGCTGAGGCACGAAAGCGTGGGGAGCAAACAGGATTAGATACCCTGGTAGTCCACGCCGTAAACGATGAGTACTAGCTGTCGGAGGTTACCCCCTTCGGTGGCGCAGCTAACGCATTAAGTACTCCGCCTGGGAAGTACGCTCGCAAGAGTGAAACTCAAAGGAATTGACGGGGACCCGCACAAGTAGCGGAGCATGTGGTTTAATTCGAAGCAACGCGAAGAACCTTACCTAAGCTTGACATCCTTTTGACCGATGCCTAATCGCATCTTTCCCTTCGGGGACAGAAGTGACAGGTGGTGCATGGTTGTCGTCAGCTCGTGTCGTGAGATGTTGGGTTAAGTCCCGCAACGAGCGCAACCCTTGCCTTTAGTTGCCAGCATTAAGTTGGGCACTCTAGAGGGACTGCCAGGGATAACCTGGAGGAAGGTGGGGATGACGTCAAATCATCATGCCCCTTATGCTTAGGGCTACACACGTGCTACAATGGGTGGTACAGAGGGCAGCCAAACCGTGAGGTGGAGCTAATCCCTTAAAGCCATTCTCAGTTCGGATTGTAGGCTGAAACTCGCCTACATGAAGCTGGAGTTACTAGTAATCGCAGATCAGAATGCTGCGGTGAATGCGTTCCCGGGTCTTGTACACACCGCCCGTCACACCACGGAAGTTGGGGGCGCCCGAAGCCGGATAGCTAACCTTTTGGAAGCGTCCGTCGAAGGTGAAATCAATAACTGGGGTGAAGTCGTAACAAGGTAGCCGTATCGGAAGGTGCGGCTGGATCACCTCCTTTCTAAGGAGAATTACCTACTGTTTAATTTTGAGAGTTTTTATAAAAAATCTCTTGACAAAATTCGACAAATATAATAAAATATTTATGTTGAAAATGATATGGGGGTGTAGCTCAGCTGGGAGAGCACTTGCCTTGCACGCAAGGGGTCAGGAGTTCGATCCTCCTCATCTCCACCATTAGTACTTTGAAAACTGTATAACATTTAGTGATATGACATCATTTTTTATAAATAGACAAGAAAAGTCTTTAAAATAATTTTTAATAACTGGTCAAGTTATTAAGGGTGCAGGGCGGATGCCTTGGCACTAGGAGCCGATGAAGGACGTGATAAGCTGCGATAAGCTTCGGGGAGTTGCACGTAAACTTTGATCCGAAGATTTCCGAATGAGGAAACTCACTTAGAGTAATGTCTAAGTATCGTTAAGTGAATACATAGCTTAGCGAGGGGAACCCGGGGAACTGAAACATCTAAGTACCTGGAGGAAGAGAAAGAAAAATCGATTCCGTAAGTAGCGGCGAGCGAACGCGGAACAGGCCAAACCAATAAAGTTTTCTTTGTTGGGGTTGCGGACATATCATAAAAATCGAGGTCATCGTAGATGAAGAGAGTTGGAAAGCTCCGCTATAAAGTGTAACAGCCACGTAGTTGAAACGATAATTCGATAGATATGATCCAGAGTACCACGGGACACGTGAAACCCTGTGGGAAGCAGGAGGGACCATCCTCCAAGCCTAAATACTACCTAGTGACCGATAGCGCATAGTACCGTGAGGGAAAGGTGAAAAGAACCCCGGGAGGGGAGTGAAATAGAACCTGAAACCCTGCACTTACAAGCTGTGGGAGCACATTTCTTGTGTGACCGCGTACTTTTTGTAGAACGGGCCAACGAGTTACGTTAAGTAGCAAGGTTAAGCACTTAAGGTGTGGAGCCGTAGCGAAAGCGAGTCTTAAATGGGCGATTTAAGTTACTTGACGTAGACCCGAAACCGGGCGACCTATCCATGAGCAGGTTGAAGCGAAAGTAAAATTTCGTGGAGGACCGAACCCACGAGCGTTGAAAAGCTCGGGGATGACTTGTGGATAGCGGTGAAATTCCAATCGAGCCCGGAGATAGCTGGTTCTCCCCGAAATAGCTTTAGGGCTAGCCTTGAGCTTAGAGAAACGGAGGTAGAGCACTGAATGTCCTAGGGGGTATTGCACTTACCGAAGACTATCAAACTCCGAATGCCGTCTTCTTTTGCTCAGGAGTCAGACTGTGGGTGATAAGATTCATAGTCAAGAGGGCAACAGCCCAGATCGTCAGCTAAGGTCCCTAAATGTACGTTAAGTGGTAAAGGATGTGGGATTGCACAGACAACCAGGATGTTGGCTTAGAAGCAGCCACTCATTTAAAGAGTGCGTAATAGCTCACTGGTCGAGTGATCCTGCGCCGAAAATTTCCGGGGCTAAAACGTACTACCGAAGCTACGGCATCATTTATGATGGGTAGGGGAGCTTCGTATGCAGGCTGAAGCATGACCGTAAGGACATGTGGACAGTATACGAGTGAGAATGTTGGCATGAGTAGCGAGACGTGGGTGAGAATCCCACGGGCCGTAAACCCAAGGTTTCCAGGGGAAGGTTCGTCCGCCCTGGGTTAGTCGGGACCTAAGCCGAGGCCGAAAGGCGTAGGTGATGGACAACAGGTTGATATTCCTGTACCACCAATAACCGTTTGAGGAATGGGATGACACAGTAGGATAAGCTAACCACACTGTTGGTTATGTGTGGCTAAGTACTGAGGCAGTCAAGATAGGCAAATCCGTCTTGATAATGCTAGGGTACGATGGGGAGCCCTTTTGGGCGAAGTAGCTGATTTCACACTGTCGAGAAAAGTCTCTACCGAGGTTAAAGGTGCCCGTACCGTAAACCGACACAGGTGGGTGAGGAGAGTATCCTAAGGCCAGCGAGAGAACTATTGTTAAGGAACTCGGCAAAATGACCCCGTAACTTAGGGATAAGGGGTGCCATCCTTTGGATGGCCGCAGAGAATAGGCCCAAGCGACTGTTTACCAAAAACACAGGTTTCTGCTAAGTCGCAAGACGATGTATAGGAGCTGACGCCTGCCCGGTGCTGGAAGGTTAAGGGGATCTGTTAGGAGCAATCCGAAGCAGTGAACTTAAGCCCCAGTAAACGGCGGCCGTAACTATAACGGTCCTAAGGTAGCGAAATTCCTTGTCGGGTAAGTTCCGACCCGCACGAAAGGCGTAACGATTTGGGCACTGTCTCAACAATAGACTCGGTGAAATTGTAATCCCGGTGAAGATGCCGGGTACCTGCGACAGGACGGAAAGACCCCATGGAGCTTTACTGTAGCTTGACGTTGGGTCTTGGTACTACATGTACAGGATAGGTGGGAGACTATGAAGCATGGACGCCAGTCTGTGTGGAGTCACCCTTGGGATACCACCCTTGTAGTACTGGGATCCTAACCAGAGGCCTTGAATCAGGTCTTGGGACACCGTCAGGTGGCAGTTTGACTGGGGCGGTCGCCTCCCAAAAAGTAACGGAGGCGCTCAAAGGTTTCCTCAGCACGGTCGGAAATCGTGCGAAGAGTGTAAGGCAAAAGGAGCTTGATTGCAAGACATACAGGTCGAGCAAGGACGAAGTCGGACTTAGTGATCCGGTGGTTCCGCATGGAAGGGCCATCGCT